>JAYVAI010000518.1:0-2629 GCA_043751075.1 Cyclobacteriaceae bacterium
GCGATTAACGCACCTACCGAAGAAGAGAGTAGCACGATCCCCAATGTGCCGTTGTCAATAGAAAATATTTCTTGTATGCGCGGAAACCGTGCCGCTAAATTGGCGTGCACAAAGCCGTTGATGAAGAAAATGAGTTTTACAGCGAGGCGGGGGGGTGAGAGGTGGTTCAGCACAGGATTATTATAATTTCAAGGTTGATCCCTTTAAGAAAGATTCGAAATAAAATTACTGCACTTTTAGCTCTCTAAAAATAGTTATGGGATTTCCGTGGTCATCCATTCCTTGCGCTTCAATGGTAAACAACCCTTTAATATCAGAAGTAAAAAAATCAAAAGTTGATTCGCCACGGCTATCGAACTTCATGTCAGGCTTCCACAAAAGTAAAGTCCTTCTGTCAGGAATACGGCTCTTGACTTGATTTGGGGAATCATACAAAGGAGCATAAAACTCTTTCCGTGTTTGCATTCCATCGTAATCAAGTGTCAATGCTTTTGTATCCATCACTAACCCACCCAAATCTCCCTGATAGGTTCTGAAGCTGACGATTCCGTTAAACGTAACTCCGTTCAGATAATACTTTTTTCCAACAACATCTATCTCCTTTATTTTTAATGCGTCCAACTCCAGCAATCGGTTGGTTGAAAACATAGGCACGCCATCCAAGATTGCGAGCGGAGTTCCATCGAGCATATAACCCTCCACTTTATCGGGCATTTGAAAAACAAATTTTCCTTCCTTTTTGCGCACCCATACTCCTGTTATATATTCCCGAAGTACTTCCTCTAAAACAGGAAAGCGGGTGTAGTCATCCAATTTGTAGTGCTCATCCGGCTTGCCATAAAAGGTTATGCTATCACTTTTATATTCTTGAGATGGAGCCTCATTGTAAATTGAATTTGCTTGCATAGCAACACTTCGCTGTATCAGGGAGGGTGCAAAGGCGGGGGATATTGAAATGGGATGTTTAATTCCTTGTGTGTGGACTTCGGAAAACGGACTTATGATTTCCAATTGATACGTGCTGTCCTTTTGAAAGTCGGTTTGAAGGATTATTTTTTTTTGGCCTCTGAAATTTCTCATTTCAAATTTGACTTCGCCAAGCCTGTTGCTTACAGAGGGATAGAGGCGTATATTTTTTGATGGGCTAGCTAAGTAGTTGGTTATTCCATTCGCTGGATTTTTATTCTGATCGGTGATACGGCCACGTACAATGTGCCCCCTAAGCTCTGGAAGAAACACTGATTTTTGTGAATAGTCATCCGAGTTTCTCTCAGTAAACCTCGACCATCCATGAGTAAGCATCATCATATCCAGCAATTGATTTGCCTCTTCATGGTTGTTTAAAAAATAATAATCTGGTGATTCAATGGTTCCTCTCAGATCGGAAGTGAGCAGTACGTAGTGATCGATCTGTTGCTTTTTAAATGGACCAATACTGTCTTGTTGATAAACGGCCACAGAAAGATTTATTTTATCAGATTGGCCAATGGCCGATAGCTTTACTTGCACCTTGCTTCTGTTGGCTGCACGGGAAGCAGAAAGTTGTAAATCCAGCAGGGGTTTGTTTGCTGGTTTCCTAAAATAAAACCTTTCGCACACAGGCTCGAAATCACTATCAAAAATGGTGAGCGCGTTCACACCAAAACTTAGTGTATCAATTGGAAGTGTAGCCTGAAGCAACGTGGTGCCTGACAACCGGATTGAAGTTTTTATTTTTCCGCGCTGATGGGCTACCAGATAATAGTTTTTGTTTTCATCGTTTTTGCAATGCAATTTAATTTCAAGTTGGTTGTTTTTTGTCACAACTTGGAGTGTTGCACCTTGTGGTTGCATCACAGGAAAAGGCACCTCTTTCCATTTTTCGTTTTCGGGTTTTATATAGGCACGATAGGTTTTGTTTTGAGGCGTGAACAGAAATGAAGAAAAACCAAACCGAATGGATTTAAACGCGGCAACGGTATCTTGGTCCGTCACTACAATACCTTTGTAGTTGATTCCTATACCCTGCTCATTCACTGCTCGCACGGCAACCCTGCTGGGCAAGCCTTCAACCAGATTACCTCCTTCGGGAAGAAATTGTGTGTCGAATACAAATTGAGTGGATGGTTTGTTTTTTGTTATTTTTTTGAATGGGTTTATCAATGTTATATCACAATAAAAAAACGAATCCGGTCCTTTGTTTCTCATCCATTGTGTGTATGCACTTGCCCGGTAGTTTCCCGAATTTATTGTGGCAGGAATAAAAAGTGAACCATAACCCACACCATTTTCGATTTCTACTTTTGTTTGGAGTATGGGAACATTTCCGACATCCAGGATTTCCAGATAGGCGACTTTACTTAACGAGCTGGGCCGATGACTTTGTGCATTTAGAAGATATACCTTAAACCAAAATGTTTCGCCCGTCAAGTAGGCAGCCCGATCGGTATGGACAAAGATTTTCTCCTGGCCTACCTGATTTGGATCGGTCGTTATCTTTGTTTGGATTGATTCAGGTAAATTCTGGGCGAGCAGCAAAGGGCTCGCAATACTCAGAATAAAAAATAAAACTTTTGTTTTTGAAGCCATCACCAATAGTTAGGTCTTTGCCTTGTGCCACCCTGTAAAATACAATCTGTGCAATCGTGAG
>JAYVAI010000519.1:0-19046 GCA_043751075.1 Cyclobacteriaceae bacterium
CCTAACAACGATATTGCTGAATTTTCAGCATCTGTTCCAATTTCGGAAGGATTCAATTGTATTCTAAAAGGGAAAGATGCTTCTCATGCTATTATTGAAGGAGACACAAATCCAATTGCAAAGAAATTAGCAAAAGCCGTAACAAAAGTTCATCAATTTTAATGAAACATCCCAACGCATTTGCAAGCACATTTTATTTTTTTGCAACCACACAAGGCAACGCAAAAAAAATAAAAGGAGCTTGCAAGCCAACGCACGGGGACACTGCAAACTTGACACGACAGCGCATTGAATGTAAATCGCTTTTACGACCTGTATCGGAACTTCAAAAAGTGGTGCTTCGTGGAGACAGCTGCACTACAGCTAAAACATTAAGATTAAAAGATTTTAAAAAGAAGGGCTTTGTTCGGTAATCAAACAGTTGTGCTTCTAACAGGCAGTGGTGCGTTAATCCCGCACGTGCGGGACTTCTAACCCCTTCTTTTTAAACTTCTTTTAATCCCTTCTTCGATTTGCTACCTTTAGCAAAACCAATTAGCATTTGCAACCTACCCCTTCCCGCATCACTACTTGGCTCAGCCAAACCAGCACGCTGAACTTTACTCTTTACACTTCCATTTCGGCCTTCTGTTTATACACCTGCATTTTTGCCTTGCGCAAAACATTTGGCGTGGCCACATACGAAGGCTTACAACTTTGGGGTGTTGACTACAAAGTATGGATGGTGATAAGCCAGGTGGTGGGTTACATGCTCTCCAAGTTCATTGGCATAAAAGTAGTTTCCGAACTCGGCTCCAACTCCCGGGCAACCGGCATACTGCTTATGGTAAGCATTGCCGCCATCGCGTGGTTTCTTTTTGCCATCACCCCACAGCCTTACAACTTGATTTTCCTCTTCTTCAATGGCTTGCCACTGGGCATGGTGTGGGGCATGGTGTTTGGCTACCTCGAGGGAAGAAAATTTACCGAAGTGCTCGGTGCCAGCCTTTCAGTAAGTTTTATTTTCTCGGCAGGGTTTGCCAAAACTGTGGGCGGCTACATCATGATCGATTGGGGCACATCAGAATTTTGGATGCCCTTTGTTTCTTCGTGCCTGTTCTTTCCACCGCTCATACTTTTTTTATGGCTGTTAAATAAAATTCCGCCACCAACACCCGAAGATGAGGCATTAAGAACAAAGCGCCAGCCCATGACAGGCAAAGAGCGGGTCCGCTTCACACTTACCTTTCTTCCCGGTTTGATTTTGCTTGTGCTCACCTACATGTTGTTAACCGCCTTCCGCGATTTCCGCGACAACTTTTCAGCAGAGATTTGGAAGTCTCTTGGATATGGCGACAAGCCTTCCATCTTTACCCAAACCGAATTGCCTGTGACCATTGTAGTGCTTATCGTGATTGGCAGTATGATGCTGGTGAAAAAGAATTACAAGGCCATGGTCATTAATCACATCATTGTGCTGATCGGCATGATCACCGTGGGAGTAAGTACTCTGGCGTATGAAAGGGACATTATCAGTGCCCCTGCCTGGATGGTGCTCGTTGGCATGGGCCTTTACTTTGGCTACATCCAATTCAACAGTATTTTCTTCGACCGCCTGATCGCCACCTTCAAATATGTGAGCACCGTTGGCTTTTTGATTTATTTGGCCGACTCCTTTGGCTATCTGTGCAGCGTGGGGGTGCTGCTATACAAGCAATTTGGAAACTCAAATTTAAGCTGGCTGAATTTCTTTATTCAAGGTGGCTATGTGTTATCCTTTGCGGGAAGTATTTTGATAATCCTTTCGTTGGTTTATTTCCATTACAAGCACAAAGATTGGAAACCTGCAGTGTTGAAAAACCCTTCAAGGGTTCTAAACCCTTGAAGGGTTGGGCGACATTTCTTAGTTAACACTAGGTAAAACTGTCAAAATAACTTGTTCACTTCTGGATTGCAAAAAAATATTTAGCGGCCTGGCCCCGAAACTTCGGGGCCATTGGGCTATCCGTTCCAAGTCCGTCCCCCCACAAAATCCACGCGCTTCGGGCTTTCCTCTTCTATCCCTGGCCGAAGTACATCGTACATAAATTAAATTGTAAAAGTTATTTTGAAAATTTCGCTAGGAAGCCAGTTTATTAAGTGACTTCGTAACAGACTGCAGCAATTCCACAGTAAGCGGCTTTGACAAGAATTTGATCACATTGGGAAACTCATGTGCCCTTTTAATGTCGGCCTGGCTATTTGAACTGGACAAGATCACAACCTTCATGCGCCTGGAAGTAGGATTTGATTGGGCGTTTATTTTTTCAAGAAACTCGAACCCGCCCAACACGGGCATGTTCAGGTCTAAAAACAGCAAGGATGTTGCATCATCAAATTCCTCTAAACCAAAGGCTTCCAATGCCTTGACGGGCGAACTGTAGGCCACCACCTTTTCGGCAAAAGAACTTAATTCGATAAACCGTCTCTGTACAAACAGATCCACTTCATTATCGTCAACCAGAACAGCGGTATGAACAGAGCCCATAGGATTTAAAATCAACAATATCACACAAAAATTGTTTGTACAAATTAATTTTTGCGTTATTTCACAAAATAAAATTTAAACCGTTTCAATGAAATGGAAAAATGTGCTAAAATTGAACGCTAAACCAAACGAAACCATGAAATTTAATCGTCACAGTATCTATTTGTTTGCCATGTTGGCCGCTTTTGGCCTTTGGTCCTGCGGTGGACCAAAAGAAAACAAAGATCAAAATTCGGATGAGTTCAGTCAGGCCGAAGAATCATTAAAAGACCAGATCCAAGACTTGGTCTATAATATCCCATCACCGTCAGAAATACCTTACCTGTTGGAGGCAACGGGAGCTGAATTCAACCAATCGTTGCTCAATGACAGGAAAAAAGCAGACTCGTACAGCAGCCGCACCGACAAAGCTGCCCTAAACCTGGGGGTTTACACCACCGACATTGGCTATTTAAGTTCTTATGACAAAACCCAGGAAGCCATTGACTATCTGAACGCGGCCAAGAAACTGGCCGACAATCTGGGTGTGATAGGAACCTTCGATGCCGATGTCTTGCAAAGTTTTGAAAAAAATATTTCCAATAAAGATTCGCTGGCAAGCATCTTGAACAAGGCGGTTCAAAAAACCGACAAGTACCTTAAAGACGACAGCAAAAAAAGATTGGCCGGCCTTCTCATCACAGGGAGTTTCGTAGAAGGCTTATATATCTCCACAGCCCTTATCAAATCATATCCTAAAAACATCCTTCCCGATGATGCCAGAAATCTGGTGCTCACTCCATTGATGCGCGTTATCCTTCAACAAGAAAAATCGGTGGACGAAATGGCAAAAATGCTTGCCTCGTTGGATCAGGCAGAACCAGTTGCTTCATTGCTTACAGACATAACAGCCTTGCAAGCCAGCTACCGTTCATTGAATATTGATGAACAAATCAAAAACAACAGATCCGACCTGGTGCTTACCGATAAGAACTTGACAGAAATCACAATCATTGTGGAAAAGTTGAGGAAATCAATTGTTGATTAAATTGAACAATAAAAACTAAACGGGGATTGAAGGGTATTCAATCCCTTTTTTTATGGATTGTATTTAGCTTTATATTTAAAGCATACAACCTACCTTACTTTGTACTACGTAGGTTACGATGTATAAATTATAAGGGCATTGCCCTGAACGTGTGGAAATAAATGTCGCCTAATAAATGACCAAAGTAGTAATGCTATGAGCGAACCAGTTTTAAATGCCATCATGCGATTGTTTGCATTGGTTGCAAAGGAAGATGTGATCACCAAACAAGAGCGCAAACACGTGCAGGTTTTTCTTTCCAACCACCTCAGCAAAAAAGCCATGGACAGCCAGCTTAGGTTTTTTGATGAGTTTGCTGTGGAGGTTTCAGAAAAACTGAAAACCGGTGAAGACACTGGTTTGATAAAAGAAATTTGTGGTTCCATAAATCAAGAAGTTGCCCAAAAGCAAAAAATCGTCATCCTCATAGAGTTGATGAGTGTAATCATTGCAGACGAAGCCATCACCGACAATGAGCGGAAACTTGCCCAGGATATCAGTAAGGAATTCAACATAAGCCAGGCCGATCTTGCGCTGATTGAAAAATATGTGATGGCCCACACCTTAGAAAAATCGGATGATGAAAATATCCTCATCATAAGTTCCTCTAAAAATAAGTTGGCATACAGCAAGCAAATCCATCGCGACAACCTGGAGGGTTTCATTTCGATTTTGTATGTGAAGAGCACCGATACGTTCTTTTTCAAATATCAAGGCCACACCGATATTTATCTAAACGGTGTGCCTCAAAAATCCGGAAACATCAATGTACTTGCCACGGGAAGTGCCTTTCGCTGGGAGGCCGAGGATGCAGTTTTCTATGGCGAAATTTTAAACCTCTTTAAGCAGGCAAACAAAGGCACACGCACCAGCTTTGAAGCCAAAGAGATTTCATACAAGTTTAAAAATGGAAAATTGGGATTGCGCGATGTAACCGTGATGGAAGAAAGCGGAAATCTGGTTGCCCTGATGGGCGCCTCCGGGGCGGGCAAGTCCACACTCTTGCACGTACTGAACGGAACTGAAAAGCCTTCCAAAGGTCAGGTGCTCATCAACGGCATCGACATCTATGCCAATCCACAAAAAGTGGAAGGGGTAATTGGATTTGTTCCTCAAGACGACCTGCTCATTGAAGACCTTACGGTTTATCAGAACCTGTACTTTGCCGCTAAACTTTGCTTTAGTCATTTGAAAGAAGAGGAGATTGATGCGCTTGTAAATAAAACCCTCAGCGACCTGGGCCTTACGGAAACAAAAAGCCTTACCGTGGGTTCTCCCTTACGGAAGACCATCAGTGGGGGCCAACGCAAGCGGCTGAACATTGGGCTGGAGTTGCTGCGCGAACCGGCAGTGCTATTTGTGGATGAGCCCACCTCAGGGCTTTCTTCACGCGACTCGGAGAACATCATTGATCTTTTAAAAGAACTTTCACTGAAGGGCAAATTGGTTTTTGTTGTCATCCATCAACCTTCGTCCGATATTTTCAAGATGTTCGATAAGCTCGTGATATTGGACACGGGAGGCTTTCAGATTTATTATGGCAATCCGGTGGGGGCCATCACCTATTTCAAAAAAAATATAAACCTGATCAACAGCGATCAAGGCGAATGCCACTCGTGCGGAAATGTAAATCCCGAACAGGTTTTCAACATCATAGAAACGAAAGTGATCAATGAGTATGGAAACTTCACCACCGAAAGAAAATTTACGCCTGAGCAATGGAACCAACAATACTTGGAACGGGTAAAGCCAAGCCCGGTAGTTACATCCCATGAAGTTCCGCACTCAACATTGAACATACCCACACGATTAAAGCAGCTGTTGATTTTTTCCAAGCGCGATGTACTCTCCAAACTCAGCAACACACAGTACATGTTCATCAACATGCTGGAAGCACCTGTGCTGGCATTTATCCTGGCCTTTATTGTTCACTACTATAATATTGACGACCAACTTGAAACAGGCTACGTCTTTAGCAAGAACATGAACATGCCGGCTTACTTATTCATGAGTGTGATCATCGCACTCTTTATGGGGCTCACGGTAAGTGCCGAAGAAATTATACGCGACCGTAAAATCCTAAAGCGCGAGAAATTTTTACACTTGAACAGGAGCAGCTACATCATTTCAAAAATCGCGATCCTGTTTGTGATTTCAGCCATACAAACTGCCTTGTTCGTTCTGATTGGCAATTCGATTTTAGAAATAAAAGGAATGTTCTTCATCTATTGGGGCATTCTGTTCACCACTTCGTGCTTTGCCAATTTATTGGGATTGAATATTTCCTCTGCCTTCAACTCCGCAGTAACCATTTATATTCTCATCCCCATCCTTCTTATACCACAACTTATTTTAAGTGGCGTGGTGGTACGGTTTGATAAACTCAACCCCCTCATTGGCAATACCGCCACCGTGCCGGCTGTGGGCGACCTGATGGCTTCGCGCTGGGCGTTTGAAGCCAGCATGGTGTCGCAATTCAAAGACAACGAATTTGAAAAAGAATTTTATCCCTACGAAAAAATAAAAGCGTATTCGGATTATCAACGGATATACTACATACCCACACTGGAGACAAAATTGGATTTTATAAACCTCAATCTTGAAAACACAACAGCCGAAATCCGTAAAGAAGTGGAAGAAAATTTGTTGCTGCTTCAAAACGAATTGAGGCAAGAACTACAATTTGTTGGCAAGCATGATTTTTTACGCATAGAAGATTTTGTGATTGAACGTTTTGATGCCGACCTCTCCAAAGAAACCAAGGCACTCTTTGAAACGTTGAAAAAACTATACATCATCCGATACAACAAAGCCGATGAGGGGAAGGATCAAAAAATAAGCAGCATGACCAACACACCCGAAAAAGAGAGCGCGTTTGAATCATATAGAAATAGTTATCAGAACGAATCCATTGCCGAGCTTGTGAAAAACACTACTGAAATGCACCGCATTATAGAGAAAGACGGTAAGCTGATACAGAAAATATTTCCCATCTACAAAGACCCCGACCCCGATCACATGGTTGATTTTGACGCCCAGTTTTATATGCCCGCGAAACATTTTCTGAACCAGAATATCGATACACTGTATTTTAACATGGGCGTGATCTGGTCAATGACCATTGTGCTGGCCATTGCCTTGTACTTCGAGATTTTGCGCAAAATAGTGGATGGCTTGGGAAATATTTCAAACCCGATACCCAAGCGAATGTAACCGTCTATGTTTTTTATCCTTTCCAAAACGCTGGGCTATCTGGCAATGCCATTGGTTGTTATCGTAGCACTGTTCATTGCATCGGTGGCGATCAAAAACAAAGCTTGGAAGCGAAGGTTGTTTATTCTTGCATTGTCCGCTTTGTTGTTTTGTTCCAATGCGTTCATCAGCAATGAAGCAATGAAAATGTGGGAGCTGCCCCCTACCCCGTTTTCCGAAATAACCAAAACATACGAGGTTGGCATTTTGCTTACAGGGGTAACCAAGTCCAACTTCAGTCCTACCGACCGTGTTTATTTTCAACGCAGTTCCGATAGGGTAACCCACACCTTGCAGCTATACAAACTTGGGCACATAAAAAAAATATTGATCTCAGGCGGCAGTGGCACCTTGGTGGAGCGTTCGAAAGAAGCAGACGAGCTTGCCGTGGTGCTCCAGATGATGGGAGTGCCCGTGCACGATATGATCATTGAAAACCAATCGGACAATACCTACCAATCGGCAGTGGCCGTAAAAAAAATGATCGGTGATATTTATCCTGCCGAAAAATGCCTGCTCATAACTTCCGGCTATCACATGCGCAGATCAAGGGCATGCTTCAAAAAAGCAGGCTATGACATGGACACGTTTAGTGTTGACTTTCTTTCAAACAGACGCACCTACACTCCCGACACCTTGATCATACCAAAGCTGGAGTCTATCGGTGTCTGGCAAGTATTAACCAAAGAATGGGCAGGCATGTTGGCTTACAAAATCGCAGGATACATTTAGACGCTAGTAAATTACCTCTCGCAAAATTCAATTGCCACGTGCTTTAGCGCGTGGCATTAAAATAATAATTAATAAGGGCTTTAGCCCCAAATAAATTTGAAGAGGATATGACAATTGATAACAGAGCAAATAGGGTGGTGTCGCTTTGCTGAAAACAAGTGGCGGATAAAAAAAATAAATTATCTCTTGCACTTTGGCTATCCGTAGCAATAGTTGTATGCCTTCTCTTGCTTTCGTTATTGCCGGAAGTTGCCATCGGAACTTTCCATTTAAAAAAAATAGATTTATTGAGCGACCTCCGCCCAAACCTGCCCATAGATAGCGCAACAAAAAATGACTCCACATCTTTAAAGGAAATTGCACAGTTCGACTCTGCGGCCATCAAAGCCGGCATCTATCCCATAGAAGATTTTGGCGGCAGCCATTTAGAACATTTATATTCATCATTAAAAAAGTCAAATCAAAAACCAACTCGCATCGCGTTCTATGGCGACTCGTTCATTGAAGGAGATATTATCAGTGATTTTTTGAGAGACACACTTCAACAAGTGTTTGGCGGAGAAGGTGTGGGGTTGGTGCCATTGGCATCGGAAGTATCCAACTTCCGAAAATCCATTCAACACACATTTTCCAATTGGAGCACATATACCTTGCTCAGTGCTGATAGGCCTGATATTCTATTGGGCGTTTCAGGATATTCCTATATTCCTCAAGAAGGAAACACCGTAGTGTATAAACCCGGTAAGCAACCCACTCAAAAGAAATTCAAAACCGTGAAAATCCTTTATCAAAACAAAGGAACGGCCTCGATCCATTACACCATCAATGCAGGATCAGAAATAAACAAATCATTAAAACACTCCGACAGTGTCAATCAGTTTTCGATTGCATCACAGGCCATCCAGTTGATAAGGATGCGATTTTCATCTACTGACGATCTCACGCTTTTTGGAGTTAGCTTTGATGATACGGTTGGCGTGTATGTTGATAATTTTTCCCTGAAAAGCAATTCGGGCGTTGCCTTGGCAAGATTATCGCCTCACTATCTACAGCAGTTCAATGCCTATCTCCACTATAAACTCATCATACTTCAATACGGGCTTAACGTTGCTCTGGAAACCGATTCAACAACATACGGATGGTACATCACCAAGATGAAAAAAATAATCCGCGATCTGAAAGTTTCATTTCCTACTGCAAACATTCTCTTGTTAAGTGTAAGCGACCGCGGCATCAACGAAAACGGAAAAATAACAACCATGAATGGAATACCCGTGATGCGGAACATTCAACGGGAAATTGCGCGCCAAACCAACATCGCTTTTTGGGATATGTATGAAGCCATGGGCGGAAAAAACAGTATGGCAAACTATACGGAAGCCAAGCCCCCATTGGCAGCAAAAGACTATACACACCTCAATCATAAGGGTGGAAAAATTATTGGTAAAAAATTAGCGGAAGCATTGCTTTATGAAATCAAGAAGCATGAAAAAAAGAATAATTTTCCTTAGCGGGATTTTCATTTTTTTTGCTGAGCGTTTGTCAGCACAAGATACCGTGTCGCTGCAGGTTGCATCTTCATTTCGTTTTATCAACAACAAGGCCAACATCATCCATCATGCCGATTCACTTTCGCATTTTTATGCCAAGCTACTGAAGCTTAAGAAAACCAATCAGGGCACTGTAAACATTCTTCACATTGGCGATTCGCATATACAGGCTGATTTTCTTACAGGCACTGCACGCACATTATTGCAAAAAGAATTTGGGAATGCAGGCCTTGGCCTTTCTTTCCCCGGAAGGGCAGCCCTCACCAACGAATCTCAATTTATAAGCTCATCATCCGCTGGTAAATGGGAAAGCCAGCGGCTCATCAATGCCGAGGACATAGAAACCATGGGTATTGGAGGCATCACCCTAAAAACGAACTTCGCAGGAAATTCCATAAAAGTAAAAACAATCAACGTGGCCGGTCACCAATACCAGTTCAATCGGCTATCCATATTTTTTCAGAAAGACTTTAGCAGCTATCATGCTGTCGTGAAAGATTCCGTAGGGCAGCCATTAGCCTTTATCGGGCCCTATACTGATGAAGCCAACAATGTGTCGCGGCTTGTGCTTCCTTATTCCATAAATCAAGTTCAGATTGAAACGATGCAAACGTCACAAACACAAGAACACTTTATGTTTTTTGGCATCAGCTTCGAAAACTCAAACTCCGGTGTGCGCTATCATATCCTTGGCGCAAACGGTGTGAAGTACAAACATTTTAATTTAGCTCCCGAACTTCTTGAACAAACTAATGCACTCGCCCCCGATCTGATCATTCTCTCGCTGGGTGCCAACGAAGCTGCCGATCATCCTAATATAGACCGCAAGTTTGAGTTGCAAATAGAAGTGCTGGTGTCTGAACTAAAGCAATTCAATCCAAATGCCATTATTCTTTTAACAACACCGGCCGATTTTTACAAGACACAAACAAACAGAAACCCCGGCATACAAACCATCAAAAACAAGATTGTGAAATTTGCCGAAAAGCATGGACTCCCCTACTGGAATTTGCATGAAGTGGCCGGTGGCAACCGCGCTGCTGACTCGTGGAAAAAAGAAAGATTACTGAATGCGGATGGCATTCATTTTTTGAACGAAGGGTATAAGTTGCAAGGCCGCTTATTGTATGAGGCAATCATAAAAGGATATAATGAGTATGTTCTCCATAGACATTTACAAACTCATTGATCAATTCAGCTACCAGCCTGAAGAGCCACTGATGTTTACCAGTGGGTTGTTCTTGTTTTTGTTTATTGGTTTTCTTTTGATTTACATTCCACTAAGCAGCACACACCGGCCGAAGCTGATCTTCACCACACTCTTCTCACTTTATTTTTACTACAAATCAAGCGGGTTATTTTTTTTGCTGTTGATCAGTACCACCTGCATTGATTACACATTGGCAAAATTGATTTATGAAAGCCGTGTGCCGTGGAAAAGAAGTTTTCTTTTAACAATCAGTTTGATAAGCAACCTGGGCTTGCTGGGATATTTTAAATACACAAACTTTATCCACGAGATATTCAGCAACCTGGCCGGGGCTACCTATCAGCCCTTGGATATATTTTTACCAGTAGGCATTTCCTTTTTTACGTTTCAGTCGCTGAGCTACACCATTGACGTTTATCGCAAACAATTGACGCCTGCCAGTCATGTTTTAGATTACGCATTCTTTGTTTCATTTTTTCCACAGTTGGTGGCAGGCCCCATTGTGAGGGCATCAGAATTTTTGCCACAGTTATCAAAGCCCACGTTTGTCACGCATGAAATGTTTGGGCGGGGAATTTACCTAATCGCCAGTGGGCTTTTCAAGAAAGCAGTAATCTCCAATTACATCAGTGCCAATTTTGTTGATCGTGTATTTGATTCTCCCACACTTTTCACCGGGTTGGAAAATTTGTTTAGTGTATATGGTTATGCGCTGCAAATCTATTGCGACTTCTCAGGTTATTCCGACATGGCCATAGGTCTTGCGCTGTTGCTCGGTTTCCATTTCAATGAAAACTTCAACGCTCCTTACAAAGCAAAAAACATTACTGAATTCTGGAGGCGATGGCACATTTCGCTTTCTACCTGGCTTAGGGATTATTTGTATATCTCGCTGGGTGGCAACAGGCATGGTAAACTTCGAACGTATCTACATCTTATCGTCACCATGTTGCTGGGTGGGCTGTGGCACGGGGCATCGTTCCGTTTTATTTTGTGGGGTGGCCTTCATGGTGTTATGCTTGCCGTTCACAAATTTTTCAGTGAACTTAATCTACTTTCAAAAATAAGGATCGGCCCTTTTTCAAAAAATATCCTATCGCTTGCAGGAGGAATTTTTACTTTTCACTTTGTCTGCTTTTGTTGGATTTATTTTCGCGCGCCTACAATGGAGCATGCCGCGCAAATGATAAACCAAATTGGTAATCACTTTACGCCAGAGATATTTCTTGACTTCGTAGGGGGCTACCTGGGTGTGGTTGCTATGATGATGGTGGGATATGTGCTACATTTCTTGCCGCACTCGGTGGACCTTGCCGCGGAGAGGTGGACAACCCGGTTGCCATTGGCTGGCAAGGCCGCACTGATGTTGGTGGTGATTATATTGTGCATACAAACAAAGTCGGCATCGATACAACCTTTTATTTATTTTCGGTTTTAGAAAATGGTTCGGGTGCATTTCAAATTCCCCGCGCTGGTGGCAGCAACCACGCGAAACGCGTGGCATATCCCTTTCAATGGCAAACTTTCCAAAAGTTCAAAACTTTTGAAAAGTTGATCCGAGCATAACGCACCGCGTTTGTTTTGATCAGGTGAAGAATGAATTTCCCTCGTAGTTAAATCCAGAAATAGGTGTGCTAAAAGCGATGGTGGAAATGGAGTGATCCAAAAATTGGCAATTGACAATTGAACAATTGACAAAACAATGTGGTATAGTCCGGCACATTGTCAACTGTCAATTCATCAAGTTTATTACACTAACTGAATATCTAAAGCGATGTCAACAAAATTTTTCTAAACTCAACTTCGGCCCCTTCGGCCTGCACGGCAATTTGTCCTTTTGAAACGGTGCAATCCAAACCATCATTGACCAACGTGGCATTCATCCAAACTTTAATCGTGTTGCCTCTACATTCAATCAGCATGGTGTTCCACTCTCCCAACGGTTTCTCCGATCCATCCGTAAGGTTAATTATCCTTCGCTCTTTGCCTTCGGTGATGCCCCAATTTTCTTTCGGGCCGCGTCTTTTTTCCATGCCCAACACTTTTATGTCTTCCACAATGCACCAAAAGTCGCCTGCATTTTCGTGCATCATTTGTACCTCCATTGATTTTGGAAACATGCCATAGAGCGCGCGCGGAGTTGAAGCATGAACGAGCACCCCACAATTTCCGGGCTCACCGGCAAAGCGGTATTGCACTTCCAACCTATAATTTTCATAAACCGAATCAGTGATCAAGTGGCCGTTTGGTGTTCCCAAACTTACCAACATACTATCGCGCACGATAAAAGGATTTCGGGCTGTTGCAATGCTGTCCATTTCGGGAACATCCACATGCCAGCCGGTGAGGTCCACACCGTTGAACAGGCTTTTGGAATTTTCTGTTTGATCTTTTGGAGTTGTGCACGAAGATATGCTCAAGGCGATGATGGATAGTAGATAGATGGTTTTCATTTTTTGTGGTTAGTTCGGTTTAGTGATTTCAAAAATCAAATTTCGGATTTAACTCGGATTACGCATTAGGGCGCCTCTATTAACTCGCGAATGAATACCAATGGAACGCTGATAACGCTGATTTTTATGATTTCCGAGGATTTGATCTGCGAATATCTGCTTGATCCCTGCCGGCAGGCAGGCAGGTGTGTCATCTGCGTTCCATGATTGATTTTTAGAGGTGCCCATTAGATAAAAGTGTAAATATAAACTCAGAACTCCTTACAACGGTCTCACCTGCCTACCGGCAAGGCAGGCTCAAAGGCAAATACTGCCTGGCATATTTTTTTATGAAATCCAATAAATCAACCTGTTCACGGCTCAATATTTCCAAGTGCATATTTTTTGAAGTAAAGGCTGAAGTAATTCCGGGAGACGGGTTCATAATTGTTGGCCGCCCAGACTGATTTATTTATTTGTTCAAAAAAAACCGCAGCCGCACTATTAATGCCTACAATCCTGAACAGTTCTTTGATGTCTTCCTTATCGGCATAGTTTATAAAAAATTCGAGCACGACAGGCAGGGGCAGGTTTTCTTTTTCACTGTCCTTCGAGTACCAAAACAGGTGTGCGTTCTTGCGTATCAATGCCTTCAGTTCCGGGCTGTTTTCCATAGTGTAAAGATAAGGCTTTAAACAAATTAATTCTCCTTCCTTAGCACTTGCAAAGGCGGTGTGTTGATCACTTCGCGCGAATTGAACCAGCCAATGAATATGGTTAGAAATACAACTCCTGTTGAAATGTAAATCAATTCAATCCAATCCACCGAAAATTGCACGTCAAAGAAAAACCAGGTGAGAAGGTAGCCTCCACCCAGCGAAAGCAACAATCCCGTTAAGGAAGAAATAATGCCAATGTAACTGTATTCAATCAAGGTGATGCTCAATAGTTGTTTCGATCGTGCACCGATTGTGCGCAAGAGAATATTTTCTTTCATCCGTGCAAACTTGCTGTTCAATACAGCACCGGCTAAAACAATGAGCCCGGTTACAATACTAAACAAAGCAAGAAACCTGATGACAATACTAACCTTATCAAAAAGCTGATTGACAGTGCTCAATATCAAACGCAGATCAATCAACGAAACATTTGAAAAGCCCATCACCAACGCCTGCTGAAAGCGATTTGCTTTTTGCATGTCATCAACGCGTGTGGTGGCCACCCAAATTTGCGGGGCATCGTCTAGCACACCTTTCGGGAAAACAAAAATGAAATTAGGTGGATCCTTCGGCCAATCTACTTTGCGTATGCCCGCAATAAAAGTTTTTACAGGCACGCCCTGAATGTCGAACACGAGCGAGTCGCCAATATCCACCTTGAGTGTTTCGTGCATGGCCTCTGAAATCGTGACCCATACGGAATCTCTCCTCCCCTTCTTCAACGAATGTATTTCTCCTTTGATAAGCTCTTCCGAGAGGTGCAAACTATCGCGGTAGGTAACACGATACTCTCTTCGCAGTGCCCAGTTTGGAATGCGTATTGAATCACTGTCCTGCAATGCCTCAATAGACTGACCACGCAATTCAGTTAAGCGGCACGTGATGATGGGAACCAATTGATTTAGCGGAAGCGCATGATCGTTGATAAGTTTTACCACACCCTCTTTTTGTGCAGGCTGTATGTCGAACAAAATCGTATTGGATTGATTTTCATTTCCACGAAATTCAACCTGGTTTAATAAACTGTGCTGCGTTATGTTGAGGGTAGTGATAATAAACGCCCCCAGCCCGATGGTGATCACCAGCACGCGGGTTTGGTTGTTGGGTCTGAACAAATTGGACATGGCATGTCTCAAAATAAAAGAACCATTGCGTGGAAAATATTTTCGCAACAAGAACAGCAACAAAATAGCTACGCCCGTTAAGCCACCCAGTGCCAATACCAATCCTGCGGTAAACATAATACCAGATAGAAATTGAGAAGTCTGATAGGAGGCCACCAACATGGGGAAAAGAATAATCAGTATGATCACCGTCCACCGTGTTTTTGAAAACGTTGTCTTTGGATTGAAATCTGCCCGCAGCACCGTAAGAGGTGGAACAAACCGAACGGCAATTAAAGGAAGAATTGAAAACAACACGGTGACAATGCATCCCAATAAAATACCTTCGCCCACGGCAGGCCACGAAATTCCAAGTTGCAACTCCAATGGCAGATATTCCTTAAAGGCTATGGGAAGTATCTGATGGATGCCCACGCCCAAAGCGGCACCCACCAAACTACCGATGAGGCCCAGGATAAAAATCTGGATAAAATAAATATTGAAAGCCTGCCACCCACTGGAGCCCACACACCGCAGCACGGCTACTTCATCGCGCTTTTCCCTCGCATAAATATGAACAGAGCTTGCCACACCAATGCAGCCCATGATGAGTGCAACAAAAGCAAGCAATGCAAAAAAACGATACACCGATTGAAACCCTTCACCCAAATCTCTTTTGCTTTCCTCTACGGTATCATAACTATAGCCCAGCTTTTCAATCGCATTCTTCAGTCGTTCCAGCAAGTTCTCTGTCTCCTTGTCGGTAGAAGTTTTTATGAAGAGGCTATAATTTACTCTGCTGCCAAATTGCACCAGGCCAGTAGAATCTAATGCCGACATAGAAATATATACGGCCGGTGCCAGCGTAGAGGTAAGGCCACCTCCACCCGGAATTTTTTCTACCACACCGGCCACCTTAAACATGCGGCTTCCCACCTTAATGGAATCTTCGGAGCTAACCTCATATTGCCTCGCCAGCATTTCGTCCAGCATAACAAAATCACCAGACTGCGTGAGGCTGTATGCATTAGAAGGTTGTGTAATCAATTTTCCATAAAAAGGAAAATCGCCTTGCATAGCGGTAACCTTCACCAGCCGTGATTGACGGGTGTTCATGAACATGACCATCGAAGCCATGTCTGCCTCGTATGCAACTTTTCGTTTTACCGTATCAATGGATTTGATGAAATCACCGTCAAACCTCTTATTGCTTTTTATCAATAAGTCTGCGCCTAATAATTCTTTCGCATTTTTATTGAGCTCTTCTTTCATGGAGTAGTTCATAGAACCAATCGCTACCAGTGCAGCGATGCCCGTGATAAGCGAAGCAACAAAAAGAAACAGGCGCGAGAAATTATGCCTGCCATCGCGCCAAGCCATCTTCCAAACCCACCTATCCTGAAAAACAGAACGGGTCTTCTTTTTTAGTTTGATGATGTACTCTATCATGCGATGGTAAGAATGCGTTCGTTAATTAATTTGCCGCCCTTCATTTGAAGTATCCTTTCTGTCTTCTCAGCCAGTTCAAGATTATGCGTTACCAGCACCAGCGTTGTTTTCTCTTCGCGGTTCATGGTGAAAAGTAAATCTCTGATCTGCGATGCGTTTTCTTCATCTAAGTTTCCCGTGGGCTCATCGGCAAACAATATGCGGGGCGAGGTGATGAAGGCACGCGCCATGGCCACGCGCTGCTGTTCACCGCCCGAAAGCTGTGATGGATAATGATTGAACCGCTCACTCAATCCCACGCGGGCCAGCAAGTCTTTCGCCTTTGACGCCACATTTTTTTCACCACGCAGTTCAAGCGGCACCATCACATTTTCAAGGGCGGTGAGCGTAGAAAGC
Organism: Cyclobacteriaceae bacterium; assembly: GCA_043751075.1. GTDB lineage: Bacteria > Bacteroidota > Bacteroidia > Cytophagales > Cyclobacteriaceae > ELB16-189. The sequence goes on from JAYVAI010000519.1 coordinate 16,416, forward strand.
AATTGAAAGTTTTGAAATACAAAACCCACATATTGATTGCGAATGTATGCCCGGTCGTCTTCGTCCATTACATTTAATTGGTAGCCCATGAGCGAAATGTTTCCACCCGAAGGCACATCCAGCCCGGCACATAAACCGAGTAGCGTGGTCTTGCCACTTCCCGAAGGCCCAATGATGGAAAGGCTTGTGCCCTGCACCGCTTCAAACGACACATGGTCGAGCACGGTGAGTTCGTGGCCTGCCGACTTATAAATTTTGGTGAGGCCCTGGGCAAGTAAAACGGTTTCTGGCATGATTATTTTAGTTGATGGATGGCAAATTTAATTCGATTAATGAGTAAAATTGTTTCAAGGTTGTAAATAGCTTTCACAAAGATAAAGCGTCAGACACCTTTAAGGTGTCAGGACGCCTCCGATTCGAGCCAAAATTTTAAGCCTTTGAGTAACTCCAAATTGTAAATAGCTTTCACTTAATTATGATAGTCGCTAAAAAAGTATTCTTTATTGTATGCGTCCTGTTTTTTCAGGCCGTGCCTTCGCCCACGGTAATCTTGTTTTATGGAGACAGTCTTACCGCAGGCTATGGGCTTTCGCCCGAAGAGGCATTTCCGGCATTGGTTGAAAAAAAACTTAACAAGTCTGAAAAAAAAGTAAAAGTAGTGAATGCCGGCCTCAGTGGTGAAACTTCGGCTGGTGGCCTGAGCCGCATAGACTGGATATTGCGGCAGCGCATTGACATTTTTGTGCTGGAGCTTGGCGCCAACGATGGCCTGCGCGGCCTGCCCGTGCACCAGACGCGCAAAAACCTGCAAGGCATTATTGATAAAGTGAAAAGCAAATATCCCACGTGCAAGATCGTGCTGGCAGGCATGATGGTGCCGCCCAACATGGGCAAGGAGTACACCGAAGATTTTAGGAGCGTATATCCTTCGCTCGCATCAAAAAACAAAGCCACGCTGATACCTTTTATTTTGGATGGCGTGGGCGGAATAGAAAAACTGAACCAAGCCGATGGCATACACCCCAATGTGGAAGGCCATCAGATTATTTCGAGCAGGATAGTGGGTGTGTTTGAGAAGTTGCTTTAGTATCTAATAAGTCAAATCGTGGCCAAAAATATCAAGAAACGATTTTCCGACTTCATCATTCAAACTTCTTTAATCATCATTCGATATTCAAATTTGAATTTAGAATGATGAATGCTCCTGCAGGGATTTTTGAAGTATTGTCGCGCTTGGGGACTCCGTGTAAAACCCGCTCCTTTTAAAATGCGAACAGGATACATCGACTGGTAGGAAACACATGATTGATTGACGATGCGCGGAGTCCCCGAAACGGGAGATACTGCGGTGAAGGGCTACTGTAAAATTGCCGATCAGTCCAATCCATACGTTTGTCGTCACGGCATTTTTTCTTTCTGCAAATGCTACAATGGTTGATACTCCAAGTGGAGTCTGCAAGATGTGAGTGTTACAATAATTAAATTCGGTAGTAGTAAATTTCTAATAACGTTTTTGGTACTTGCTGGCAACGAAGAAGGGATTAAAGAAGTTTTAAAAAGAAGGGATTAGAAGTCCCGCACGTGCGGGATTAACGCACCATTGCCTGTTAGAAGCTCCGCCTGTGGCGGATTGATTACCCCCGCCTGAATGACGCAGTCGGGCAGGGAACATAGTCCTTCATTTTTAATTTTTTTAATGTCATGTTAGCTGCTGCCTTGCTGTTCGTCCGAAGCACAACTGTTTGAAGTTCAGATGCTGTTTGTTCAGAGCTTCTCATCCAAGTGCAAGTCGCATTTGTGATTCGTTGATTCTAATTCTCTCTCTTGCAAGTTCACAATACTCATGGCTAATGTCAATGCCAATATATTTTCTGTCGTGTTCAGCAGCAACTTTGCAAGTTGTGCCACTGCCACACATTGGGTCAAGTACAACATCACCTTCGTTTGTCCATGAAAAAATATGGTCTCTTACAAGTTCGCAAGGGAACGGTGCAGGATGTCCTTTCGCTTCTTGGTCTTCTGATTTCTTACCGACAACATATTCCCAAATGTTCCCACTAATTTTTTTGTCCTTAACTGGCTTCGCCATTTTTTCTCTTGACTGTTCGTTCTTAGAATAGTTCTTGTAAGTCGTGCCGTTCAATTCTAAACCTGCATGTAAACAGTCAACCATAATTGGGTTGTGAGTTTTCACAACTCCTTTACTAAACACAAACATGAATTCAAATTCATTGTTGTATCGCTTGCGATAAATTTGTGGAATAGGATTTCGTTTTCTAAAAATCATTGTGTCGTGCAAGTTGAAACCACACTCTTTGAAAAAGAGTGCTTCCTTAAAACTCGTTCCCGTTTCGCTTCCTTCAATTGTTGCGTCAGCAACAACCCAAACTACAATACCGCCAGGTTTTGTAATTCGGTAAAGTTCTTTTGCAATGTCCTTAAATGGAAAAACAAAACCTTTGTAATTCCGCAAGTCGTCATAAGGTGGTGATGTAGCTGTTAAGTCAACTGTGTCGGGTTCAAAATTCTGCATCACTTCTATACAGTTGCCTTCGTTGATTTTATTTATGTAGTCGCTCACACTCACTGCAAATTATTTAATTGTAAATAGTCCGTTGTCAGAAATAGAAT
>JAYVAI010000520.1:0-2622 GCA_043751075.1 Cyclobacteriaceae bacterium
CCTCATGCTGGCCGCCCGAAATGAAAATCTTTTGCCCTTTGATAGTGTACATGCCATCGCCAATAGGACTTGCGCTTGTGGTGATGTCGGTTAGCGAGCTGCCGGCCTGTGGTTCCGTCAGTGCCATCGTGCCCTGCCATTTCCCCTCAAAAATTTTAGGGACAAATGTTTTTATTTGTTCATCTGTTCCGAAGCTGGTGATCAGTGCTGCTGCCCCTCCCGATAAACTCATGTAACCCTGACCACTATTATTGGCCGCCATAAAAATATGGTGTGCCGAATTGTAAATCATAACAGGCAATTGCATGCCTCCATGTTCAAACTTTGCCGCGCCACCAATCCATCCTTGCTCTGCCCCGTGCTTCATAATGGTTTTTAATTGCGGATGCGTTTTCACTACTCCGTTGCCAGCATAGTGGGCAGGTTGTTCATCCATCTCTTTGAAGTAGGGTGCCAGGTCGCGGTCGGCAAACTGCTTGGCCGATCCGATCATCATCCACGCCTCTTCCCAGTTGAGATGAGCGAAGTAGGGCAAAGAAAATAAATCCTTTAGTGGATGAACTTCCTGGAGGAGGAACTTGATGTGCTCCATGCTGGTGTAGCGGGTCATTTCCATCTTGGTTTTATTGTTTCGTTCCTCAAATTAAGCAATAGAATTTCTATTGCTTAGGAATGAATTAAAAATAACTTGTAACTTTTTAAGCCTCTGAATTGTGGGATTATTTCTCAACTTATTATTTGTTTTAGTTAAGGCTGTTAAGTCCGAAGGACTTGAATGTAAATAGCCCCCAATGAAATTGGGGGTAAGAATAAAATTGGCTCAGCCAACCCTGAAAGGGTTGAACTTTTGAGTCGTATGAGCGTGTTCAACCCTTTCAGGGTTGTGGTATGTTAAATATCCTTAACTCCGGTTTCACCGGAGGCTATTCACATTCAAGCCTCGGGCTTAACTCAACAACATTGAAATATTTATAAGTTATTATTGATGCGTTCCTTAATTCCGGCTAAAGGAAACAACTAATACAATGGTTTTTTTGGGAGCCCTAAAGGCGAATACGATAGGTGGTCAAGGAGAGGTGAACCTACTTTAGTTCATCTGACTCCTTGTGCTTGCGCGGAACTAATATGCTCAACACAATAGACAAAGTAAGCGTGACAATGATAATGGCAAAGGAAATTGTAGGGGGCAAGTCGGTGAGCATTTCCGGGAGCACATCGTAGCCCCTTCCCATTTCCAGCAACATTTTGGCACCAATAAAAAACAGGATTACCGAAAGGCCTTTTTGCAACAGGTAGAATTTATCGATCACACCGGAGAGCAGGAAGAACATGGCGCGCAGGCCCATCACCGCAAAAATATTGGAGGTGTAGATTATAAATTCATTGGTGGTGATGGCAAAAGCGGCAGGGATTGAATCAACGGCAAAAATCAAATCGGTGGTTTCAATCAAAACGATCACCAAGAACAGTGGGGTAAACATCCATTTGCCCCCCACCTTGGCAACAAACTTGCCTCCCATATCGTCTTTGCTGATGGGCAAATATTTGCGGCAAAATTTTAAGATCGGATTTTTTTCAGGGTCAATTTTTTCCTCGCCATCCTCAAAATAAATTTTGATGCCCGAGTAAATGAGGAACACACCGAAGACGTATAAAATCGCATGAAAATGGTGAATGATGATGGCACCCACAAAAATGAAAATGCCCCTGAATACCACGGCACCCAAAATGCCCCAGAACAACACTTTGTGAAAATACTCTTCCTTGACTTTGAAATATTTTAGGATAAGGAGAATAACAAAAATGTTATCGACAGAGAGGGCATACTCGGTAAGGTAGGCTGAGTAATACTCCACCATGGCATCAAAGCCCGAAACGGTCTTGACAACACCGGCCTCCTCAACATAAAAAGGACCCATTTTATAAACAAGAAATCCAAAAATGGTGCTTATAACTATCCAGAAGATTGATTGATAAAGAGCCGACTTGGTGGAGATTTTGTGGGCCTTTTTATTAAAAAAACCCAAATCCAGTAGAAGGAAAACAGAAATCACTGTACCAAATACACCGTAAAGAAAGGCTTGATCGCTGACCTCGTAATTAAATAACTTGAATAAAAGCATTATATCTTCCGGGGGTTTGATCAAAAAAGAGGTGACCTTATTGACATATAAAGTCACCAAATCACCTTGTTTAATTCGGCAAATCTACAATTTAAATTTGTTTACGAGCGATCGCAAAAAATATTCCTTTACAAAAAACCAGCCCACTATTGGCATTAATCACATGCTCCCAGCTGACTAAAAAGTCGGCTTCTGTCATCGCGGCCTTGAGCCGCGATCTCGTTTTATGTGCGACTAACGGGATACCGGGTCAAAGCCTGCCTGCTCGTAGCCGCTTGGCAAAGGCAGGGGGCCCGGTATGACACTTCGATCCAATTGCGACTTTTTAGTCAGCCCCAACTCATTAGCCCAGTCGGACTTCTGTGTGCTCAATGGAATTCTACTTGAAGTTTTAGCAAGTTACTATAGATACCATTTTGCAATGCGACAAGTTCCGAATGTGGCCCCGATTCGGCTATGGCCCCTTCTTTGATCACAAAAATCCTATCCACTTTTCGTA
>JAYVAI010000521.1:0-2619 GCA_043751075.1 Cyclobacteriaceae bacterium
CCGTGTGCCTACCGAAACAATAGCGGAAAGATCGGTGACATCCCACACCCGCATGGACGAAGGCGCACTCCCCCACTCCACAAACAATTTGCCGGAAGGCTTTGACTTGGTGTAAAAAAGTTTTTCTGTTAAAGACGAGGATAGAAAGTTTTGTGGAAACGTGACCTTGATATATGACGTGCTGAACTGTGGCCGGTTGGTAGTTGCCGTTGGTGCCGAAAGCCTCACAACCAATTTACCATCCGTTCCAATATCACTCCAATTGAGTGCGAACGAAAGTTTTACAGCTTCATATCCTGCAAAATTGTGTGAGCCTATCTGGCGCAAAGCACCAACGTCTGGCCCAGCAAAAATTTGTGCCGAATGCGAAACAGGATCGCGGCCTACCAACAATAATTCCAATTGAGGATTGCCCGAGGCGGTCTCCTTATTGGTAATGAGATCAACGGTATAATCAATGGATTGCCCTTGAGCAATTGCATTGCCTGTCCATCCTTCTCCCACATCAAAATGAGTGAACTGAAGATAATCGCCTTGGGTAAATCCACCCGAATACTGATTCTTGTTAATGACCAACCGCTCTTCATTATGAAAAACTTCCTTCGGGATATTGGCAACATTGCTTTCATCGAAAAAAACAACCCTCTTTCCCAGCACAGCACCTGGGCTCAAGGTTAAAAAATAGGCCGTGGTATCGCTGAAGAGGTTGTAGTAGTTATGCGGTTGAGAAGTGCTTGGTTTGTATAATATTTTATCGCGTGTGCCGTCATTGGCCTGGCCAAAAAATTCAAGGTAGTCATCGGGGTTTAATATTGCATCGGCCTGGCCTTGCACAAAAATAGATTGCTCCTTGCCACGATGGAAAAGTTGGATCAGCCGCGGGTCAATGGCCGCCACCGGCACACCGGCACTTTGCAAATCGGCATGCGTGAGTTTATAAATCCCTTTTTTTGCGACCGGAATCCTGTAATACGATTGACCAGGCCGCACCCAATCATTGGCATATTGAGAAAATCCCCGAAAGGGTATTGAGAGAGATAACAACAAAAACAGGAAAACAAACCGCACCGTGTCTTTATAAAGGTCTAAGGCATCTATATACAATTCCAAAATTACTGGTAACAGACATCATTAAACCCTAAAATCATTGAAAATAAAGCTGTTTTAAAATTAAAGTGAAAAAATTCATCCAGTACTTGGCCATGCACAGTACTTTCGCGTATAACACCCTGAGCTCGGATCTTTAACAATTGGTTATATGAATCTTGAAAACACGCAAGTACAGATGAGAAAAGGCATATTGGAATATTGCATCCTGCATATTATTTCACGCGGTGAAGTATATGCCTCGGACATGTTGAACGAATTGACGGCTGCCAAAATGATTGTGGTTGAAGGCACGCTGTATCCCCTCCTCACCCGCCTGAAAAACGCGGGCCTGCTGGAGTACAAATGGGTGGAGTCCAAATCGGGGCCACCCCGTAAATATTATAAGTTGACAGGCGAGGGAACTAAATTTCTGAACGGGTTGAGCGAAACCTGGGAAGACCTTTTTCATTCCACTCAAATGATAAAATCAAAATCCATTAGCTAACTTCCAATTAAACCTGCTCATAACGATCGTTCGACTATGAAAAAGAATATCAGTATCAACATCAGCGGCATCATTTTTCACATTGAAGAAGACGGGTACGAAAACCTCCGCCAATACCTCGATTCCATCAAACGCTATTTTGCTTCCTTTGAAGACAGCAGCGAAATCTTGTCAGACATTGAAAGCCGCATTGCCGAAATATTTTTGGCCAAGCTAAACGAAGGCAAGCAGGTGATCACAGCCGAAGACGTGAGCAGCTTAACGGCCACCATGGGAAGTGTGAGCGACTTTAAAGCTGCCGAAGAGCAAGAGCTGGGCACCGGTGAATTTGCTTCAGCAGAAAACAAAAGCAGTCAAAGCCAATCAACGGGCAGCACCGCCAAAGAAGCCTCTAAAAAATTGTTTCGTGACAAGAAGCGCAAAATAGCGGGCGGTGTTTGTGCCGGACTGGGCCACTACTTTAATGTGGACCCGATATGGCCACGGTTGCTCTTTGCCTTGTTGGTGCTGGGCAGTTATGGAAGCCTTTTGATCCTATATATAATTTTATGGATCGCTTTGCCCGGCTCGGAAGAACTGGAAGATGAACCGTCTGTAAAAAAAATGTACCGCGACAGCGAGCGGAAAGTGATCGGGGGCGTGGCCAGTGGCGTGGCCGCATTCTTTGGTGCCGATTTGGCCATTGTACGGGTGCTGTTTGTGGTGCTGGCCTTCTTCGGTGGCTTGGGCCTTCTTGCCTACATCATTTTATGGATCGCCTTGCCCGAAGCGAAAACCATTACCGAGAAAATGCAAATGCAGGGCGAGTCGTTTACCCTTTCGAACATTGAGACCACCGTAAAAAAAAATTTGAATGAAAAAGAAGGAGGTGAAGAAAACGTGCTCACCAAAATTGTTTTGTTCCCCTTCCGCCTCATTGCCATGATCATTGATGGCATTGCCAAAGTGCTCGGCCCGTTGTTCAAAGTTTCCATCGATGTGTTGCGCGTTGTCATAGGTCTGGTGATCACCTTTACCGGCCTGGG
>JAYVAI010000522.1:0-6785 GCA_043751075.1 Cyclobacteriaceae bacterium
TAAGAAAGTATTCGTAAATCCACAACTTCTCTTGAGTGTATCTCACTTATTACTGAATCTGCCTCGCTGATATTCACTAACCTGTTGATGAGATAGAAAGTGTACATCGTAAAAAGCCAGTTGCTAAACTCCTCTTTGGAGCCAAGGTGTTTTCGCATGTTAATCATGACCCACGAAAAGTGCTCCCAGGTATCAAAGCACGAGTCGCAACTTCTCGCAATACCGGTGCAGCATCTTCTTGTTGTGGTAAAATCCGCATGGTAAGCCCTGAAGTGCTTATTAAAAGGCTTACTGGTTTTCATGCGTTCCTGATTGCCTTCATAGTTGGTAGAAATGTTCGTGCAGCAATCATATCCCCATTTTTCTGAATAAAGGTTTCCGGTGGTGATTACGCTGTTTAAATAAGATGAGTTATATATCAGGGAAGGATATCGTTCGATCGCCCTGTTAATTTCCTCCATCACCTTATCAAACCCTTGCCTGTAATCAAGTTCTCCACCAACACCAGTCAAGTCGCTGTAATAATTGAATAATACTTTGTTTCCGTTTTGAATACACTCATCAACTACTTGTTCAATCTGATCGGCATTTCCCGGGGCAACAGTATAATACCAAAATGCGCGCTGGTCGTCCTTGTAATTAGTCTTTGCTTTTTTAAATAAATCCTTTTTACCCTTGATCCGAAGCTGTGAATCAGTAGTGTGATTGCCCCAAATAGCAACTCCGATGGGCATATTTTCAAATCCCTCTGCTGGAATTTTAATAAGCCCGTTGGTAGCAACATTTATTTTAAAGTTGTCATAGATTTTTTTCAGTCTGGGCAAAGACATACTGGGTTCGCCCCCCACAACCGTTACAAAATTTGTTCCTCTCTCTTTTTCGGTAATAATCCATTTATCCAATAGACTTTCGTTGCTAGTTGAATACTGATCCATCTCTTCCTGAAAATAATAGCAACCGGTGCAGCGAAGATTACATTGATGAGTTATATCTAAGGATACTGAGCGAATTGAGCCAGCAGCTTTAATTTCACTGTATAAATGGTGAAGGAAAGTATCTTTCAGATATTCACTTAAACTACTCTGCATCTCAACCGCTAATTTTCTGCTATGAATCGAAATTAATCAAAAAATTGGCATGCGCCAGTTTTTATCTGTTAAATAATTTCATAATTGTTCAACTATTTAATTTTTTTATATAGATTTAGTGTAGTAATTTTCTATCCTAATGTTCTACATAAATGCAATACGGATTTATTATCGATAACAGGAAGTGTATAGGATGCCATGCGTGTACGGTAGCCTGCAAATCTGAACATGATGTACCGATTGGGGTTAACCGAACGTGGGTGAAACAGATTGAAAAAGGGGAGTTCCCAAATACACGAAGGGTTTTTTCTGTTTTAAGATGCAATCATTGTGCAGATGCACCTTGTGTGGAAATTTGCCCGGTAGAGGCTTTGTATGTCAGGAAAGATGGCATCGTGGATTTTAACAACGATCGGTGCATTGGTTGTAAGTCCTGTATGCAAGCTTGCCCTTATGATGCTCTTTATATTGATCCCGACACCCATACAGCTGCCAAATGCAACTACTGCGCCCACCGTGTGGATGTTGGCCTTGAACCCGCCTGCGTAAACGTTTGTCCTGAACATGCGATTATCTCCGGCAACATAGACGACCCCACCACTGAGATTGCACAACTACTGGCACGTGAGCAGGTGACGGTGCGAAAGCCTGAGAAGGGAACAAAACCAAATGTGTATTACATCAATGGCGATGAAGCCTCGCTTAACCCGTCTGCCACAACGCGCTCGTCCGAATACATCTGGAGTTCGCAAAAAACAGGCGTGGGGCATTATGCGAAGTTCACTGAAAAATTAACAGAGGGCAAGAATGCAGATGCACTGCTTGCGCAACTGAATTCAAAAGATTATTCAAAAGAAATAAGTTATGCAGGGGCGCCAAAAAAATCTGTCGAAGTATTGATGGAGGCTGCCAAGGCCCGGAGGGTTTACGATACGCCAGACAAAGGAATTCTTTGGGGATGGGAAGTATCAGCTTACATTTTAACGAAAGCCATTTCGGCAGGTGTCATTTTAATTCCATTCATCGCTATGCTGACTGTAGGAATTGAAATGAATAATGAATGGAAATATATAACAGGTGCCATGGCTCTGATATTCCTTGCTGCTACCGGTATGTTGTTGGTGAAAGATTTAGACCAGCCCACGCGGTTTATTTATGTGTTGTTGCGGCCGCAATGGAAATCGTGGCTCACCATAGGCGGTTATGCCATTACTTTGTTTGGTGGTTTGGTAAGTGGATGGATTGCGGCAGTTTATTTTGACTTCGGGCAGTTGGCTTCTGTTGCTTTTGTGCTGAGTGCGACCATGGCAACGGTAGTTGCTATATACACTGCATTTTTATTCGCGCAGGCCAAAGGAAGGGATTTCTGGCAAAGTCCAACCCTGGTACTTCACATGTTTACGCATAGTATAATGGCAGGATCGGCAGTATTATTACTCACGGCTGAATTCATATCCGCATCAATCGCGTGGATTGAATTTAATACTGCTTTGCTTTTTGGGTCTATCGTATTCAATCTGATACTCATGTTGATTGAATTGACGATCACCCATCCAACTCAAGACGCAAAAACAGTAGTGTCAATGATTGTTCGTGGCCGATATAAAACCCATTTCTGGATAGGTGCAATTACAATCGGAAACATATTACCGCTTGTGTTTCTCTCTGATCTTATAAACATGCCCCTAGCCTCAGTTATAATGGTTCTTATAGGGATATTCATCACAGAAAAAATTTGGGTGGAAGCCCCTCAGCGAATCCCACTAACCTAATCACCTGAATAGTATGGCTAACCATGAAACATCCTTTATAGAAAAACTGGCCGAAGGCATGGGGCTTATCCCCAACCTTCATAAAGAAGTTTCGGCTATAAAATCCTTGACCGAACCGGGTAAGCTCGTTCAATATCCGCCCCCTGACCAATGGGACAATTGGGAGGAATATGAAGCCACCGGCTGGGCGAGAAAGGAGAAGAAGAAATACACAATTGTACCTACTACCTGTTTCAATTGCGAATCGGCTTGTGGAATGCTTGCCTACGTTGATAAAGAAAAAGGAACAGTGCGAAAATTTGAGGGGAACCCCTACCATCCGGCAAGCCGGGGAAGAAACTGCGCTAAGGGACCCGCTACCATTAATCAGATTAATGACCCTGAGAGAATATTGTATCCACTAAAAAGAGAAGGAAAACGTGGCGATGGAAAATGGAAACAGGTAACTTGGGATGAGGTGCTGGATGACATAGCCGGAAGAATAAGGAAAGCCTTACTTGAGAAAAGGAATAATGAAGTTGTATATCATGTGGGCCGGCCCGGCCATGAAGGGTACATGGATCGCGTGTTAAAATCATGGGGAGTGGATGGGCACAACAGCCACACCAATGTATGTTCTTCGGGTGCGCGCTTTGGGTATAACCTGTGGCATGGATACGACCGGCCATCGCCCGATCATGCCAATGCTAAATTTATTTTACTGATTAGCGCCCACCTGGAATCGGGTCACTATTTTAATCCGCATGCCCAGCGTATTATTGAAGGGATGATGGCCGGTGCAAAACTTGCCGTGATGGACCCGCGCTTATCCAACACGGCCAGTATGGCCAACTATTGGATGCCCACCTACCCGGGTTCTGAAGCAGCGGTGCTCCTGGCAATGGCCAAGGTGATTATTGATGAAGGATTGTATAACCGGCCATTTGTAGAGAATTGGGTAAACTGGAGAGAATACTTACAACAAGAATTTCCGGGAGAGAAAGTGACATTCGAAACTTTTATCGAGAAACTTAAGGAGGTTTATAAAGAATACACGCCTGAATATGCCGAAAAGGAAAGCGGAGCAAAAGCTGAAATGACTGTTTCGGTGGCACGTGAAATTGGCAAGGCAGGCAGCCAGTTTGCCTCTCATAACTGGCGCAGTGCGGGTGCTGGAAATTTAGGCGGATGGGCGGTGGCCCGGTGCCTGCATTTTTTGAATGTGCTGACAGGCAGTGTAGGTACCGTAGGAGGAACATCGCCTAATGCCTGGAACAAATTCAAACCTTCTTTCTTCGACAACCCCCCCGCACAAAAATTCTGGAACGAACTTCAATTTCCTAACGAATATCCCCTTGCCTTTTTTGAAATGAGTTTCCTGCTGCCGCATTTCCTCAAAGAAGGCCGAGGCAAACTGGACACGTATTTCACCCGGGTATTCAACCCCGTTTGGACCTACCCCGATGGCTTTAGCTGGATTGAGGCCTTGTCGGATGAAAGTAAAGTGGGTATGCACATAGCACTGACACCTACATGGAACGAGACGGCTTATTTTGCCGACTATGTTTTGCCGATGGGGCATGCTTCAGAGCGGCACGACCTGAACAGTTATGAAACCCATGGCGGTGTGTGGATAGCATTCCGTCAGCCGGTGTTGCGCGAAGCGGCCAGAAGAAACGGCAAAGCTTTTACGTTCACCTATGAAGTAAACCCCGGTCAGGTATGGGAAGAAGATGAGTTTTGGATTGAACTTTCCTGGCGCATTGACCCCGATGGCTCGCTAGGCATACGCGAACACTTCTTATCCCCTTATCGCAAAGGAGAAAAAATTACGGTGGACGAATACTACCAATTCATATTCGAGCATACTCCCGGCTTGAAAGAGAAGGCTTCAAAAGAAAACCTTTCAGCCTTGGATTATATGAGAAAGTACGGGGCCTTTACGGTGGAAGAATCGGCCTACGAAAAGCACCTTACCGCATTGCCTGAAGAAGAAATGAAAGGCGCATCAATAGAGCCTGATTCTCACAAGATAACTAAAGGAGGAAAAGTAATTGGTGTACAAGTGGATGGAAAGAATGTAGTGGGGTTTCCTACGCCATCACGCAAGCAGGAATTTTTCTCACATACGATGATAGACTGGAAGTGGCCGGAGTACACCATCCCTACCTACATCAAAAGTCATGTACATCCCGAAAAAATAAATAAGGAAGCAGGAGAGTTTCCATTAGTACCAACGTTCCGGTTGCCGGTACTTATCCATTCGCGTTCCGGCAATGCAAAATGGCTGGCTGAAATTGCCAACCGGAACCCCATCTGGATTCATACATCTGACGCAGAGCGGTTAGGACTTAAGAGTGGAGATATAGTTCGCGTAACAACTGACATTGGTTATTTTGTGGATAAGATTTGGATTACCGAGGGAATCAAGCCTGGCATACTGGCCTGCTCGCACCACATCGGAAGATGGAGACGTCCGCAAGACCAAGGCAACCGATGGGCCACCGAAACTGTTAACATTGAAAACAATGGCAAGGGTCAATGGAAACTCACTAAAAAAGAAGGCATCCGCCCATTCAAAAGCACCGATAAAGATTCGTCAAGGATATTCTGGAGCGATGGAGGCGTACATCAGAATATTACTTTTCCGGTACATCCAGACCCCATCAGCGGTATGCATTGCTGGCATCAGAAAGTAAAGCTGGAAAAAGCACATGTGGGCGATTCTTACGGTGATATTTTTGTGGACACAAACAAGTCGTTTGAAGTCTATAAGGAATGGCTCGCCCTTACACGGCCTGCACCCGGCCCCGGTGGACTCCGCAGGCCCTTGTGGTTTCCCCGTGCCTTGCGTCCAGCAGATGAAATGTTTTATATAAAAGATTAAACGCGTTGGTTAAGGTACATAAGTATAAGGTATTCCCATTTCTCCGATGGTGGCCGTTAGTGAATAAGCAAACTTTAAAAGTGGATTTACTAGCTGGATTTACAGGCGCAATCATTGTACTACCTCAAGGAATTGCCTTTGCTATGATTGCTGGCTTACCACCGATTTATGGACTTTATACAGCAATTGTTACACCTATAGTTGCAGCCCTGTTTGGATCATCCTATCATTTGGTTTCAGGGCCCACTACTACCAGTTCCATTGCGATCTTCGCCACTATCAGTTTATTGGCTGTTCCCCAATCACAAGATTTTATATCCCTTGCATTAACACTTACTATTATGGTGGGCCTGATCCAATTCTCACTCGGTGTATCGAGGCTTGGGTCGGTGGTAAATTTTATATCTCACTCGGTAGTGACTGGTTATACAGTGGGTGCAGCTCTGCTTATTGCTACCAGCCAGATAAAACATGTGATCGGCTTATCCATTCCCAATGAAGCAACTTTTATTAAGACGTGGGAATTAGTGTTTAGCCAGTTTCGAGAATTTAATCTCAACACACTTTCCCTTGGTATCGGCACGATATTGATTGCCATCATGTCAAAAAAGCTTTTTCCAAAATTGCCCAACCTTCTTTTGGCCATGCTCTTTGGAACGGCTGTTTCTTATTTTATTGGAAACGAGCTTTTCCCTGTTCCGTTGGTGGGCAAGATGCCAAGAGGTTTACCGGCATTCCATTTTCCTAATTTGGACTACAATGTCTTAAGGGAACTGGCACCAGGCGCCTTTGCTGTTGCTATGCTGGGTGCAATTGAAGTCATTTCAATTTCAAGAAGTATTGCAAACAAGTCAAAACAGCGATTGGATAGTAATCAAGAATTTATTGGCCTTGGATTATCTAATATGGTGGGTGGATTTTTCTCCTGTTTCGCTGGATCGGGATCATTTACACGTTCAGGGTTGAACTATACCTCGGGTGCGAAAACACCGATGGCGGCAATTATAGCAGCGCTGTTCTTATTGATGATAGTGTCTCTGGTTGCTCCATGGGCAGCGT
>JAYVAI010000523.1:0-6778 GCA_043751075.1 Cyclobacteriaceae bacterium
TCAGCTTCCTGACCAAGACTAATACATGCCTCCGCATAGTTTAAATAGATTTCAGCTAAGCGGAAATAATGCCACGGTGCCTCTTGGTTTGCTCCTTGAGCAGCAAATTCTTGGCGCACGTTGGGATCAATAAACTTTCTCATATAATAACCTGAGTATCCGCCATTCCAATCCTCAATTGGACCTTTACGGGTATCCAATCCGAAAATAGAACCGGACTCGGTTATAACAGTTCTTATAATGATTTTGCCAATTGGATCTATTGACACTACATCGGCAGGGCGAGGTGCCCATAAGGCTTGATCATACAATATGGATGCATAAAAACGTGGATCCCTGTTCACATACGGCTGGGAAGCATGGGTAGCATTGTTCCAATTGAATTTTTCACCGTTTGACATTTCGTAATCATCTACCAACTCTTGAACAGGGGTATTACCACCCCAATTATGGTACCCATTGGGTCCATTGGCCAATCCTGGAAGAGCACTTTCCTCCCAACCTCTGCTTTTCAAAAAGTATCTACTGAATATGGCCTCCTTAGAATTTTTAGTCAAAAACACATCGGTGTAGTCCTTTACAGGGTTATTAGTATCCTGTATTTGGTATATCCCCAAATCAATAACAGCCTTGGCGGCATCCTTTGCCGCCTGCCATCTTACTGCCCTGGATACTGAAGTGGTCATGGAGATCAGTTCGGGTTTGGCATAACCCGCAGCCCAAGTGGTATTGTTGTATTGGTCACTTGCTGCATAAAGCAACATTCTGGCTTTGACAGACAATGCCGCACCCTTTGTGGCCCTACCTAGGTTTGACCCTGATTGGCTAAGGGGCAATAAGGAAGCTGCCAAATCACTTTCATCAACAATATACTTTACACATTCCTCTAATGTGTTTCTATTTACAGCAAAATCACCATCCAATTTATATGTCTCTTTAATAAGCGGTACGCCTCCATGCAACCTAACCAAGTTCATATAAAAATAGGCGTTGAGAAAATGAACCTCCCCTTTCAATCTGCTCCTCCAAGCCTCATTTGCGAAAGGCACCTTATCAATATTATCCAAAACCATATTGATGTGCCTTATCCTTTGATAGAGGCCAACCCAACGAAACTCGTCAACATCGCCCCTGGTCCATGAACCAATATCGGATGGCGTAATGTTCGACTGAACGATTTGAGTAGAACCGTAATTATGGATAAATTGAGATTCATCCGTAAATGATCCAATCATAAGTTCACGGATACCATGGTTTAATCCCCGATATATATCATTTACGAAAGCCTCCACCAGTACCGGATCGTTCCAAACAGAAACTTCGCTCAGTCTTTCCGGAGGGGTGACATTTAAAAAATCAGTATTGCAAGAACCTACCACGAGGCAGAACGCCAAGGCTAGGAATGTTTTCATAATAGTTTTCATATACTATCTAGGTTAAAATGTAAGATTGACACCTACGTTATAAACGCGCAATTGTGGGTAATAAGTCCCGTCCTGTGCGCTTGATTCAGGATCAAAAACTTTAAAGGAATCTAAGGTAATAAGGTTGATGCCGTTGGTATAAACCCGCGCACTCTTCAAGCCCACCTTCTTTACAAGGTCCGAACTCAAATTATAGCCAATCTGAATGTTCTTTAAGCGGAGGTAATCGGTGTTCCTGTACCAGAAAGTATTAGCTTGCGAGACCCAATATTCATCTTCCCTATTGAAAGTCCTCGGTTTGGTACTGCTGGGGTTTTCCGTTGTCCACCGGCCATCGGAAAAATCGGTGAGATAATTTCCGAAATCTCCCGATTGGGTGCGGATATATTGCTTGGCTCCTGTGGCACATTGGATGAGAATGGCAACATCGAAGCCTTTGTAATTACCACCTAAGGTTATGCCACCTTGAAACCTAGGTATATTATTTTCTTCCTGCATAACCCTGTCCAGGCCATTAATGACGTTGTCACCGTTCACGTCCTTAAAGATAATATCACCTGGCCTTGCACCTGGCCACTTGGCGACAGTAGCAGCTACTTGGGCAGCGTCTTTAAACACACCTATGGCTTCGTACATTAGGGAAGAACCTAAAGGCCGTCCAGTTGCAGTCTGCCATGGATCAATTCCCTCTCGCTCACCGAAATAAACAATTTTATTCCTAGAGTAACCTCCATTGACACCAACGTTAAAAGATAGATCTCCGGCCTTGCCATTGTAACCGAGCATAAAGTCAAATCCATTATTGGTAAGTTTTCCAGCATTTTCAGGAGGGAGAGTAATAAATCCCGCAGAGGCTGGTATTGCAGCTGATCGTCCCACCAACATTTGTGACCGGTTATTGCTGAAATAGTCCATTTCAAATGAAATCTTACCATTAAAAAGGGTTCCTTCAAAGCCGATATTGCTGTTGCTGGCTATCTCCCAAGTAAAACTGGGGTTAGGTACCAAAGTATTAGTAACACTTGTATTTAACGAAGTTTCATTAAACACGTATCCACCACCTTGTTGAAAAAGGCTCAAATAATTAAATTGATCATCTCGAATATTACCTGATGCACTAAACCTGTCATTTCCAAGTTGACCCCATGATCCCCGTATTTTCAAACGGTTAATAGCTGAAATGCCTTTCATGAAGCCTTCCTCAGACATGACCCAACCGGCAGAGACACCGGGGAAAAATCCCCAACGGGAGTCCTGAGGGAAGAGGTATGAAGCATCATAACGCCAAACCATTTCAACTAAGTATTTTTCACTCATGTTGTAGTTGAGGCGCCCGAAATAGTTCATGCGGGCAGTTTCGAATGCACCTCCACTATTGTTTTTGTTCAAGTTGTCACCGCCTGCTGACAATTGGGGAACTGCTGCAGATAGGTAGGAATTACGAAAAGCTGTAAAGAAATTCTCCTTAATAACCTGCTTTTCCGCACCAACCATTACTCCAATGGAGTGGATGCCAAACTGTTTTGTATAATCAAACCGGGCATTTTGGGTAGATCCATGATATTTCGTAAAAGACTCTGTTAACTGTGGGGCACTAAGGCCTCGTAATGATCTAGCCAAGAGTGGTTCACCATTTACGTATGTGGCATAATCCCAAGTATATAAGTACCATGGAGTGGCAAAAGATTTTACTGGCCTGAAGGACTCATCAAAGGCAGCATTCATGGTCAGGCTTAGCCCTTTTACCCACGGAATTTCGAGAACGCCCCGGATATTACTTTGAAATACATAATTATTGTCCACCACCGAGCCTGTTTGTGTTGTACTGGTCACCACTGGGTTGTCACCATTCTCAATGTCCGGGCCTGGCAAGCCGTTGGGCCAATAGGCGGGCAGGTTGGGTTTGCCCCTCATCAACATCCTAAAAATAGTGCCGGCAGAGCGTGTTGGGTAATTCCTGTTTTCTTGTCTGCCTGCTACATCAAAACCTATTTTAAAGTACTTGGTCACTTTGGCATCAACATTCGCGCGGAAATTATACTGCTTGTACTTGGTGCCGCTGTTCTTATAAACTCCATCTTCTGTTAAGCTGCCCAATGAGACGTAATAACTCACCCCATCAGCATTTCCGCCAGAAAGGGATAGGTTCAAATTATCCTGGAACGATGAAGGCTTAATCACTGCACCATACCAATCGGTGTTGGGGTGTGTCCAAGGATCTGAACCGCTGGCGAATTTTTGAAAATCTGTTGCACTGTAACGAGGTGCCCTGCCCCTGTACTCATCAATTTCATTCAGCATGGTAGCATAAGTAACGGCATCGCCTACTTTTGGAAGGCGGGCAGGTTGGTTTAGGCCCATATTGTAATTTAAACTTAATTCCGGTTTTCCGGTCTTTCCCCTTTTAGTAGTAACCAGGATTACGCCATTGGCTGCTTGAGCACCGTAGATGGCGGCCGAGGCATCCTTCAAAACAGTAATGCTCTCCACATCGGCAGGGTTAATCCTATCCAAACCACCGCTCCTGTTGGCGATTCCATCAATGACAATTAAGGCACCAGTATTACCAATTGTATTTGAACCCCGTACACGGATTAAAGAACCATCATTTCCAGGCTCACCGGAACGATTAACAAAAACAATTCCAGGCATACGCCCTACAAGGGCATTGGAAAGATTGGCTACGGGAGATTGCATGATGGCATCTGCTTTAACGGTAGTTACCGAACCCGTAATGGAAGTTTTCTTTTGCTCCCCATAGCCCATCACCACCACTTCCTGCAAAGAAATAGCGTCAGGAACTAAGGAAACATCAATCGTTGATAAAGCACCGACCCTTACTTCTTGAGTGGTGTACCCTACAAACGAAAAGATCAATACGGCATCATTACTCGAAACTGAAACATTGAATTTTCCGTCTGCATCAGTTGCTGCACCGGTAGCAGTTCCTTTAATAATGATGTTTACGCCAGGCATTGAACCACCGCTTTCATCCTTAACTGTTCCTGAAATCAATTTCTCCTGAGCCCAAGCTCCCGAAACTGATATAATTAGGAAAACAGCAGTGATGAACAATCTACTGTAAAAATTTTTCATATTTTGAGTTTTAGTGTAGTTAAAAGTATAAAGGATTTTTTTTAGTGAAAGTCCAATTTTATGAACGGCCTATCTATCGTTTAACAGGGATTTACCGTTGACTGGCCCTTGTTGCCAATTGATGAACTTTATTCCAGGCATTGAATTGATTTTATCGGACAAGTAAGAACGGTGTAAGTATTACAACAAAAATTCAAATATCAGATATGTACCCACACTTTTAAAACTTCAAATAGCTTTTGTTGGTCTTCCCATGTTCGTGCCTGAAGATGTAAAAGAAATTTGTTCGCCAAGGGAAGCGGAGTTTTTTGAAATGAGAAAACTCAAAGAGGGACGATCTGTAATATCTATTGGTAATTGAAGGAGGCGTGCATGAGCTAAAGCCCTTGCAGTTTATCTTACTGCTACAGCCTTTGCGGCTGACACGCTATACATTAACGAGCCTAAAAAATATCCTCACCATTGCAATTTGATCACTTAAAACCCCTCGGCCTTATCATCACCACGAGGGTCGGCTCCACCTTCTAATTTTCCATCGGCCCTTTTTAGGATTGCATCAACACGGCCTATGCCGCCACGCATGCCGAATGAGTGGCCCATGCTCACCATCTTAATGCTATCGTCTTTTGTAAGTGATCCTCGCTCTATAAAAATTTTGTCCGGTGCCCACTGGCTGTGCATGCGCTTGGCCGACACCGCTTCCTGCATGGTCATGCCGTGCTCTACCACATTTAGTATAGTTTGAAATACAGAGGTGATTATCGTGGTGCCTCCGGGTGTGCCCACTACCATAAAGAGTTGACCATTCTTTTCTACGATAGTCGGTGTCATGGAACTCAGCATCCGTTTACCGGGCAATATTTTGTTTGCTTCCCCGCCAATGGCACCATACATATTGGCCACGCCAGGCTTGGCGCTGAAGTCGTCCATTTCGTTGTTCAACAAAAAGCCGGAGCCACCAACCACCACAGCCGAACCATGACCACCATTGAGCGTTGTGGTAACGGCCACTGCATTTCCTTTTGCATCAACAATGGAGAGGTGAGTAGTTTGCTCCGATTCCTTCATCGCCAGCATTCCTTCTTTTACTTCCTGGCTTGGTGTGGCTTTGTCTTCGTTAAAAGTTTCCATCCGCTGTTGCAGGTATGTATCGCTTGTCAATTCGTCCACAGGTACTTTTACAAAATCGGGGTCACCAAGATACACGGCACGGTCGGCATAAGCGCGCCTTTCTGCTTCGGTCATCAAGTGTGCTGTTCTTACAGAATTCCATCCCCACTTTTTCAACGGATATTTTTCCACTGTCTTCAGCAATTGAATGAGTGCCACACCACCACTGGATGGAGGCGGCATGGATATGATGGTGTATTCTTTATAGCGGGTGGTGAGCGGTGTGCGCCAGGTAGCAGTGTAACCCTTTAAGTCCTGGTGTGTGATAATGCCTTTGCCACGTTTCATTTCCTCTACTATATCATCGGCAGTTTTCCCCTCGTAGAAACCGGCCGCACCATCATCGCGGATGCGTTCCAATGTGTGCCCCAGATCGGTGTACCGTATCGAGTCTCCTTCTTTCCACTCATCGTTCAATAAATTTTCTGGTGCAACCGTGTTGTACTTGTGCAAATCCTCTTGCACTGAATTAAGATTTTCGGCTTCTTTTTCTGTGAGGGTAAAGCCGTTCAGTGCCAAGTCAATGGCTGGTTGCACCAACGCTGCCCACGGAAGGCTGCCATATTTTTTGTGCGATTCGGCAAGGCCCGCCACGGTGCCGGGCACTCCAGTAGCCAAATGACCGCGCTGGCTCAGGCCCGCAATAACTTCTTTTGTTTCGCCCAAATACATATCGGGGTGTGCGGCTGCCGGTGCCACTTCACGATAGTCGAGAGTTTCTGATTTTCCATCGCTCATGCGCACTACCATAAAGCCACCACCTCCTAAGTTGCCCGCTACGGGATAGACAACGGCCAATGCAAATTGTGTGGCAACAGCAGCGTCAATGGCGTTGCCACCTTGAAGCATTATATTTTTACCAACGGAGGAGGCAAGGGGATGGGCCGACACCACCATGGCAGAGTCGGCAACAAGGCCGGTGACGGTTTCTTTCTTTTCAGTTTCGCAAGCTAAGAGGAAGGTTGCCAACAATAGAATAAAACAACGATTCATAAGGTTTGACTTTGGTTATATGAGCCTAAATGTATTACTTCCGCACGAAGAAATCCATGAGCCTGCGAAAAGAAAAATCCGCCCGTCTGAAATTG
>JAYVAI010000524.1:0-6763 GCA_043751075.1 Cyclobacteriaceae bacterium
CAAGCGATCGGGCAGGAAGCCCACTTCCTGCAGGTTATCAATTGCCACGGGCTTAAGCCTGCCTGTCCGGTAGGCAGGCCCGTGGCAATTGACAGCAAACTACAAGGGACTTTAGTCCCAAACACAAAACTGCTTTCACATTGAAACTCCTGATGATTGATTTTATTTGTCAAGTCAGCGATAAATGACCGCGGCTTTTTGAAATGCCCCCGCTTGAAATGTCATCGCGGGCGAGTACTTAAAACTTTATATTATCGAGAATATTCAACTCGACCCGCAATCCTAAATGTGATGGTGCAACGATTAACGGGATTCCGGGTCTCGTTTCTTGTGAACTGAATAAAAAAATTCTCCCCTCGCCCAGAATGACCTGTTGATTTAAAGAACACACCCTGTTGAAGAAGAGCCGTTGACAACTTTACTCGTCAAAATTGTCAATTGCCAATTGTCAACTCTGGTGCAAAATTAATTTTTCGCTACACGAGTCTAATCCAGCAACTTGCTTGGTTATACTATCTTTGTAAAAAATAATTACTTGAATAGAACTCTCAGACTTGGCGGGGCCACCGTAAACCAAACTCCCATCGATTGGGCCAACAATGTTTCAAACATCGTTACTGCTATCGCGGAAGCGAAAAAAAATGGAGTCCACATTTTGAGTTTCCCCGAACTGTGCCTTACGGGATATGGCTGCGAAGATCTGTTTCTCAGCGATTGGCTCAATGAGAAAGCATGGGATCATTTGCTCACCATTGTGCCGCATTGCAGTTCAATAACCGTTTGCATCGGGTTGCCCATTCGCATCAACAGCATCACCTACAATGGCGTGTGCGTAGTCCATGATCAAAAAATAGTTGGCATCACATTGAAACAAAACCTTGCCAGAGATGGTGTGCATTACGAACCTCGTTGGTTTGATGCATGGCCAGCCGACACCGTACGGCAAATTGAGATAGCAGGACAACTCATTCAAGTGGGTGACCTTACGTATGAAATGCACGGGATCAAATTCGGTTTTGAAATCTGTGAAGATGCCTGGCGAAAAACAAAACGCCCCGGCTACCAGCTGCTAAAGCGGAAGGTGGACCTGATCATCAACCCAAGTGCCAGTCATTTTGCGATGGGAAAAAGTGAACTACGCGAACAAGAAGTGGTGATGGATGGATCGCGGCTTTTTAACTGTGCTTACCTATTTGTAAACCTGCTGGGCAACGAAGCCGGCAGGATGATTTATGATGGTGACATAGTAATTAGCCAGCATGGAAAACTATTGAAGTGCAACCATCGCTTATCCTTAAAACCTTTCAATCTATTAACCTGCGATGTTGATTTCGGAAATCCTGACAAGTCTGAGACAATGCCGATCACGGATGGGAAAGAAAAGAATGAAGAATTTGCGCGCGCCACTTCATTGGCACTGTTCGACTACCTGCGAAAAAGTAAAGCCAAAGGATTTGTGCTTAGTCTTAGCGGTGGTGCCGACTCCTCGCTGTGTGCCGTGCTGGTGGCCGACATGGTGAGGCGAGCCTCTGAAGAGATCGGTTGGAAAAATTTCGTTTCGAAAACTGGCATCAATCCCGTGAACAATGTACGGCAAGCGGTAGGACAATTGCTGACATGCGCATATCAAGGCACAAAAAATTCTTCGCAGGCCACCTTGCAATCAGCGCAAGCATTGGCAGAAAGTATCGGTGCCTCTTTTCACGCTTGGCAAATTGACGATGCTGTAAACTCATACACCCATCAAATTGAAAAAGTGATCCAACGGTCACTTGCGTGGGAAACCGATGACATTGCTTTGCAAAATATCCAGGCCCGCAGCCGCTCGCCCATTATCTGGATGCTTGCCAACATAAAAAGAGCGGTGCTGCTTACAACTTCAAACCGCAGTGAAGGCGATGTTGGCTATGCCACCATGGACGGAGACACGAGTGGAAGCCTCGCTCCTATTGCCGGCATTGATAAACCCTTTATCATGCAATGGCTGAAATGGGCCGAGAAAAATTTGGGTTACTCCGGCCTTGCATCAGTGAATGCCTTGCAGCCCACAGCCGAACTAAGGCCGCCCGACAAAACCCAAACAGATGAAAAAGACCTGATGCCTTATTCCCTTTTGGTGGCCATAGAGAAGCTCGCCATCCGCGACAGAAAATCTCCAACTGAAGTTTTTGTTGACCTTGCCAAACCCGAAAATTTTTTAGGCGCAGACCAGCCCATGTTAAAAGGATATATAAAAAAATTCTTCCGCCTGTGGGCCGCCAACCAATGGAAACGCGAACGCCTTGCCCCTTCCTTTCACTTAGACGACCTGAATGTTGACCCTCGAAGCTGGTGCAGGTTTCCGATCCTTTCGGGAAATTTTGCGGAAGAGTTGGAGGAGTTGGATAAGGTTGGGGATAGGAACCTATCTTGAAAAGTTTGTCTTATTTTTGATTATGAAGTCAAAAGGGAATTTGACTTTGATAACTCACTGACTGTAGTGGACAAAAAAGGAATACGACAGAGAAAATATTAGAAGGCACGAACTACCAAAAACCAAAATTATCCTCAACATCCTGCGCTTGGCCATTGATGAATAGCGACTTGAAACTGTTGAAGAAAATCCTAGAAAATAAATCATAGAATGCTTAACAGGCTTTGGTAAATTGGAGATGAATTTACTGACGCTTGCAAAAGGACACACAAAACATTGGCCAACTGACCGACCACTTGTTCCGCCACGAGGCAGGAAAAATGGTGGCCGTTATCACCAGGATTTTTGGATTGTCGAACATCGAGTTGGCCGAAGATGTGGTGCAAGATGCATTCGCCCAAGCCATAAAAGATTGGACTTATCAATTGCCCGCCAACCCATCGGCATGGCTCATGCAAACGGCCAAGAACAAAACCATAGACATCATCAGGCGCGAACGGCACAAGAAAAAATTTGCAGAAGAAAATGCCTTGTTGCTCAAATCGGAATACACCGCTGCCTACACAGTAGAAAACCTGTTCATGCCCCACGAAATAAAAGACAGTCAACTGCGGATGGTGTTTGCTTGCTGCCACCCTGCGTTGGAAGAGCGCGACCAGATTGCCCTCTCCCTCAAAACGTGTTCGGGGTTCAGCATAGATGAAATTGCCACAGCCTTGATTTCCAATCCCGAGGCAATCAAAAAAAGGATACAACGCGCCAAGCAATACATCACCGAAAACAATCTTCAATTCAATATCCCCTTGGGCAACGAACTGAAGAAGCGGTTGGATGTGGCCCTGCATTGCATTTATCTGTTGTTCAATGAAGGCTACAACTCCAGCAACAAAGAAGCGTTGATAAGGCGCGATTTGTGCGATGAGGCGTTGCGGCTCGCCTTGATGATGACAGAGAATGAGTTCACCAACCAGCCCAAATGTTCCGCCCTTATTTCGCTCATGAGTTTGCTCTCATCCCGCTTCGATGCGCGCCTTGATGAGCATGGCGAAATAGTTTTGCTCGAAGACCAAGACCGCTCCAAGTGGGACATGGAGTTGATAAACTTCGGATTGGAATATTTGGGCAGGGCCTCCACGGGCGATGACCTTAGCGAGTATCATTTGGAGGCAGCCATCGTGGCCGAGCACTCCATGGCAGAGAATTTCTCTGAAACAAATTGGGAGCGGATACTTGACTTGTACGATATGTTGGCCCGCGTAAATGCTTCCCCTATGGTATTGCTCAACCGCGCCATTGTCATTGGCAAGATGGAGGGCAGTTTAAAAGCAATTGATGTATTCTTGGATATTCCTGAAATAGATAAGCTGCTTCGTACGCATTATCTGTTTGCGGCTGCCCTGGGCGAATTCTATAAACAGGCGAACAACAAAATTGAGTCGGCAAAATTTTTTCATCAATCTTTTGAACTCACTACCTCCGACCTTGAGAAAAATTTGTTGAAGCGAAAAATGAAATCGGTGGAATAGAGAATGGGGTTTGGTTGGATTTTTCAGGCGTTCATCATGTATTCCTCCACCTCCGATTGTTGGTGGGCCGCCCGCGCAGCTACACACAACACCAACAAAGGCAGGGGGATTTGTGTAGAGATAACCCGGCCTCTTTGAAGAAAAAGAATTTGTGAGAGTCCTTATTAAATCAGGCCAGCAAAAGACACTGCCTAAACTTATTTAGCTTTGTACTTTAATCAAACGAATACCTAACTGATCAACCAAAATGAAACACCTCTTTATTTTTGTGGCCGTAGCACTCGTAGCAACCATGTTCTCTGCTTGCAACAGAAAGGCGGAAGACAATAAATGGCAAACATTGTTCAACGGCAGCGACCTCACCGGTTGGGATACGTACGTGGGGCCAACCTATGACACCACACAAAATAAGTTTGACACCCTGTCGGTGCCAGGCTTAAACAATGATCCGCGAAAAATTTTTAGTGTGACAAACGAAGACGGTGAACCAGCGATACGGATTTCGGGAGATGGCTTTGGCGGCATATCGACACTGCAGGAATTTGAAAACTATCATCTTCGCGTTGAATTTAAATGGGGAGATTTAAGGTGGCATCCGCGCAAAGACAAGAAGCGTGATAGCGGCATATTATATCACGCCACGGGCCCACAGGGTGCGGGTTCAGGATTTTGGCTGCGCTCGCAAGAGTGCCAAGTGCAGGAAGGTGATTGCGGTGACTATTGGAGTGTGGATAAAGCCACTGTGGATATTCCTGCGGTTGGTGAAAAAATAGAAGCGTATGTATATGATGCCAAAGGTGAGATGCATCCTTTCAGCACCTATGCCTCCACCTATGGACCGCGATGTATAAAAAATCCAGATGCAGAGAAGCCGGTGGGTGAGTGGAATGTGGTTGATATTTTTTGCTTTGGAGGAAACAGCATACACATGATCAATGGAACCGTGGTGATGAAACTTTATAATTCGCGTCAACCCATTGATGGGAAAGAAATACCATTGACCAAAGGGAAAATCCAAATACAAACAGAAGGAGCAGAAATTTTTTATAGGAACATTCGGGTTCAACCTATCACCGAATTGCCGAAGGAATAAACACTTTGAGGAATTGGCAGTTGACAAAAAGCAATTGACAAAGTTCCGTCTCAGCCACACATTTTGTCAATTGACAATTTATGATTAACACAATCTTCTATCTTTAAAATAAAATGAAAGAGCACAAGGAGTTTCAAGTTGGTTGGTTGATTTTGATTGCCATGATTTTGGTGCAGGCTACAATTTCATATTTCTATTTTAACAATAGTGGCAGCCATCCGCTTGGCACAAACGGATTCATCGCGGCCAGCATTTTGTCCATTGTGGTGCTCTCACTTTTCTATGGGCTATCAACGAAAGTAACATCCTCCTCTGTTATAATCTCGTTTGGGATAGGACTGATAAAAAAGCGGATTGTGATGCAGCAGATCGAATCAGTTGAAAAAATAAAATCCCCCTGGTATTTCGGCCATGGCATGAGGTTCATTCCAAACGGCATGTTGTATAATATCAGCGGAAGCGAAGGCATCGAACTAAAATTCAAAGGCACTAAAAGGGTAGTTAGGATTGGGAGCAAGGACTCATCAAAATTGAAAGACGAAATTGCAAAAAGGATCAGTTGACTCAAATCGCCTTCACCAATCGGAACGGAAACAGCAGCACTGCTTTGATCACACTGAACACAACTTCCAATGTAAAGCCAACAATCCTGAAGGGAAGCAACAGCAACCAAACGATTGGAAATAAAAAAAGCATGAGCAAGGCCAGCGGCCAGCAGATCACAAACAAAAAACACCAAAGCACAAGGGCGATAAAGGTTTTCATAACAAAAGTTTGAGGTGGCAATGCAAACACCCATCCAAAAACCGCAACCTTCCAACCACCACGAAAAACCAACAACGGCAAATTAAAAGCATCATCGGTTATCCGGTTTTGTACACCGCCCTGATCAATTATGTACAGTCTCAGGCTTTGATCTGGTATCCCGTTAATCGCACATAAAAACGAGATCGCGGCTCAAAGCCTGCCTGCCGGCAAAGGCAGGGCCGCGATGACAGATAAACTTTATAGTCAGCCCCTGACGCCTGTGCGCTTTAGGATTTCAAAAAGCATGAATGTAAAGTTGAAGTTCCTCTTTGCCCGTGGGCAAGAAAATTGTCTCCTTAAAGTTGAATCCCATTTTCTCTAAAATCTTAATTGATTTTTCGTTGCTGGCCATAACAATGGCAGAGACCGTTGAAATTCCGAATTTGATGCTGGCATGTACTAATGTTGCATTGGCAATTTCGTGCGCATAACCTTTGCCATGGAACTCGGGCAGAAAGGCAAAGCCCAGGTCGGGGCTGTCTAAGTATTCCCGCTTAAGAAGGCCGCACATTCCTATGGCCGTGGCATCGTCCTTCCTTTCCACCAAGCACAAACCAAATCCATTTTCACGATAACTTTTGATAGGCCCATTTTCCAAATAAGTTTTTGCCTGCTCTGCCGACTTAATGTTTCTGTCGCCAATGTATTGCAACCATCCCGCACTGTTCACAAGTTCTATGATGAACGCGGTGTCATCGGTTGTAAACTCTCTAAGCAACAATCTTTCAGTTTCAAGTTTGTATTTCATTTTTCTATCCTTTGGCAGGCTCGATCAAATCCCAAAGGTTTCCATATAAATCGGAAAACACGGCCACGGTGCCATAGGCCTCCACCGAAGGCTCGCGCACAATAGTTATTGCATTTGCTTTAAGGTTTTCAAAATCCCTTTTGAAGTTGTCGGTTTGTAAAAAAAGAAAAACCCGC
>JAYVAI010000525.1:0-2606 GCA_043751075.1 Cyclobacteriaceae bacterium
TCTCTTGTGATTATAGCCTAAAAACAACGGACTGAAGTCCGTTGTTACAAAATTGACCGAGGCTACGCCTCTTTGTTATAAAAAGATATGTGCATAGACGAGGGGCTTAAGCCTGCCTGGCCGGTAGGCAGGCCCGTGGCAATTGACAGTAAAACTTCAAGGGACTTTAGTCCCAAACACAAAACTGCCCGTTCACATAGAAATTTCTGCTGATTTTTTTTACTGTCTAAGTCAGCGACAAATGAGCATGTCTTTTTGAAATGCACCCAAATTTTTTACTGAACCAAAAAATTAAGTGTGATATTGTCATCATCTATGGTTGCTTCATTACTTTATAAATGTGATTGTATTCTAGGCGAAGGTGCTTTTTGGCACGAACTCAGGCAGAGTTTTTTTTGGGTGGACATTGAAGGGATGCGGTTGCACGAGCACACACTGAAAAATGGAAACGCAAATTCCTGGCAGTTCCAACATCGCCCCAGCATGATTGCACTCGACACACGTGGTCAAATGGTGATTGCTTTTCAAGGTGGGCTTGCGCAAGTTGATTTGAATACCGGAAACCTTCACTGGCTCTTGACTATCCAAAAGGATAACCCCGGCATCCGTACCAACGATGGTGCCGTTGATCCTGCCGGAAGGTTATGGATAGGAACGATGGATGTTGATTTCAAAGAGGGCGTGGGTGCTTTGCTTTGCATTGGAAAAGATTTCTCATTGACAAAAAAAGTGGAAGGCCTCACCATACCGAATGGGTTGGTCTGGTCTTTAGATGGCCGCACGATGTACCACATTGATAGCCCCACGAAGAGAGTGCAAGCCTATTCATTCGACAGAAAAAGCGGAGAAATTGTTTTTGAACGAACTGCGGTGACAATACCACCGGATAGTGGCGCACCCGATGGCATGTGCATGGACGAAGAAGGAATGTTGTGGATTGCGCAGTGGGATGGCTTTGGGGTTTACCGGTGGGATCCACTTACTGGAAAACTTCTGGATAAAATTGAGGTGCCCGTTCCACAGGTTTCAAGTTGTGCTTTTGGCGGAGCGGATTTTGATCAGCTATTCATCACCACGGCACGGGAGAATTTCAGCGCGGAAAATTTGGAAAAATATCCTGACAGCGGCAGTGTGTATGTGGCAAGGCCTGGCGTGCGCGGAACAAAAAAGAATTTGTTTGTGCATTGAGTTGTCAACACTGAGTCGCAAGACCATTTCAAGTGGGTGGTTGACAAATTGCACCGAATTGAAAAACAATAGCGCATCAGCAGAAACTAAATCCCGTAGAGAATATTTTATCTTGAAACTTAAGTGCGCTGGCCCGACATAATTGAAACCCACCATGAAGAATTAAAAATTGAATGGAACAAGCACGTGTCTTGTGTATTTCGGTGGTAAGTGCGATTTGCCAGACGCCACTTCAAGTGGCCAGACGGCTTTATAAAACAACCCCTCCTTATATTTGCGCCTTTATTTTTCTAACAGCCTGCATATATGAGTGAAAAAGTTTTTAGTCGCTACGACATTTTTATGATCGCCATCCTAACCTTTCTCCAGTTTACCATTGTTCTTGATTTTATGGTATTGTCTCCGCTGGGAGCGCAACTTTTGAAAGAGCTGAACATCACCACAGGTCAGTTTGGTTGGGTTGTTTCTGCTTATGCGTTCAGTGCCGGTGCATCGGGTTTGCTGGCGGCAGGGTTTGCCGATAAGTTCGACCGAAAAAAACTGCTTCTCTTTTTTTATGTTGGATTTGTGGCGGGCACATTTCTTTGCGGCATTGCCCCTGACTATAATTTTCTTTTGATGGCAAGGATCGTGACCGGCATATTTGGTGGCGTTATCGGCTCGGTAAGTTTTGCCATCATTACCGACTTGTTCAAATTGGAAGTACGTGGCCGCGTGATGGGCTTTACGCAAATGGCTTTTGCGGCCAGCCAGGTGCTCGGGCTCCCGGTGGGTTTGTATCTCGCCAACCAATGGGGATGGCACTCGCCTTTTCTGATGATCGTGGCTGTGAGCGTCATCATCGGCATTGCCATTGTAATTTACATGAAGCCTATCAACGCTCATTTAAAAATCAAATCGGAAAGAAGTCCCGTTCAGCATTTTGCAAAAGTCATTTCGCGGCCCCTGTATATCAAGGCATTTGCGGCAACGGTGCTGCTGGCCACCGGAGGTTTTATGCTCATGCCTTTTGGCAGTGCTTTCAGCATAAACAATTTGGGCATCACGATGGAGCAATTGCCTTTGCTATATATGATCACCGGAATTTTTTCTATTATGATCGGCCCGCTGGCAGGAAAGCTGAGCGACAAAATAGGGAAGTTTAAAATGTTTGTGATCGGCTCTGTGGTGAGCATTATCATGGTGGTGATTTATTGCAACCTGTCCATCACACCGCTGTGGGTCGTGATCGTTATCAACGTGATTTTGTTCGCGGGCATCATGGCCAGGATCATCCCCTCCTCGGCACTTCTCACGGCCATACCCGATGCGCAAGACCGCGGGGCATTCAATGGCATCAATTCATCGATACAACAAATTTCGGGAGGTGTGGCTGCCGCAACAGCCGGACTTATTGTTGTGCAAACCGAAAGCGGCAA
>JAYVAI010000526.1:0-6747 GCA_043751075.1 Cyclobacteriaceae bacterium
GAAAAAACTTCTACTGAAGAAAAAATAAGAAAAGCATTTCAGGCGATTGTGTGCCGGCAGCCCAAGCAAGAAGAGCTTACCATGCTGATAAACTATTTTGATCAGGAGAAGATTGCGTTCGCACGGTCGCCAGAAAAAGCTAAAAAATTTATTGCTGTAGGGGAATACAACCAAGAAAAAATAGAGGATGTGGTTTCGCTGGCAGCACTGATGCAGGTAGTGCAAACTATGTATAACATGGACGAAGCCATTACAAAAACTTGAGTGGATTTATAAATGCAGAATTACAAATGTAAAGTTCAAATCCTAAATCTTAAATCTCACATCTTAAATAAATTTATGGGCAAAGAATTTATCGATCATCGCAAGCATGTAACCCGCAGGCATTTTTTGGGCAAAGCCAGTTTGGGTTTGGGCTCCGTGGCACTGGGCTCGCTGTTGATACCCGATTTATTTTCAAAGCAAGAAGGAACTGTTCAACACTTGGGCCTTCCACATTTTGCACCAAAGGCAAAGCGTATCATTTATCTTTTTCAAAATGGTGCGCCTTCTCAATTGGAAAGTTTTGATTACAAACCATTGCTGAACAAAATGACAGGCGAGGAGTTACCAGCTTCCATCCGCATGGGCCAGCGCCTTACGGGAATGACTTCGGGGCAGGCAAAATTTCCATTGGTGGGATCGCATTTTTCTTTTAAGCAATATGGAAAGTCGGGCGCATGGGTGAGTGAACTATTTCCCAACATCGCCAAAGTAGTGGACGACATTTGTATTATTAAATCCATGCACACTGAGGCGATCAATCATGATCCTGCCCTTACGTTTATGCAAACCGGTGCGCAGCAAGGAAACAGGCCGAGCATGGGCGCGTGGTTGAGTTATGGACTTGGAAGCGAAAACAAAAATCTTCCTGCCTATTGTGTGTTGCTGTCACGTGGCCGCGGCAACGGGCAAGGTGTGTATTCAAAATTATGGACTAATGGATTTCTGGACAGCGTTCATCAAGGTGTGCAGTTCAGCAGCAGCGAAGAGCGCGTACATTATTTGAAAGACCCTGAAGGTCGCGACCGTGCCGACCGTAGAAAGATGCTCGACAATCTTGCATCGTTAAATCAAATGAACTATCAGGAGTTTGGCGACCCGGAAATTCAAACGCGTGTGCAACAATATGAAATGGCCTACCGCATGCAAACGGCCGTGCCCGAACTTACAGACCTTACCAAAGAGCCAGACGATATTATAAAAATGTATGGAGCCGATTGTCTGGTGCCGGGCACTTATGCGGCCAATTGCTTGCTGGCGCGAAAGCTTTCAGAAGCCGGAACCCGATTCGTACAGTTATATCATCAGGGTTGGGATCAGCACGGAAACATGGTGGGTGAGATGCCTTTGCAGGCACAAGATGTGGACCGCGCTACTGCGGCATTGATCATGGATTTGAAACAACGGGGCCTTCTGGATGAAACACTTGTTATATGGGGAGGTGAATTTGGTCGCACAAATTATTGTCAGGGCGATCTGTCGAAAGAAAATTATGGACGCGATCATCATCCGCGCAGCTATTCTATTTGGATGGCAGGCGGAGGTGTGAAGCCTGGTATTACGTATGGTGAAACGGATGAGTTTGGATATAACATCGTGCGCGATCCAGTTCACGTAAATGATTTTCATGCAACAGTACTTCATCTCATGGGCCTCAACCATGAGCAACTTAATTTCAAACATCTCGGCAGGCGCTATCGGCTCACCGATGTAGCGGGAAAAGTAGTGGAAGGGATTTTGGCATAAGCACATGCAGCGATCCATCAACGTAATCATCAACATCAATTTTTTCATTCTGATCTTATTGATATTCCTGTTGTTTTTTGAGAGCAGGGTGGAACTACCGGCTTGGCTTCAAGTGGCCGGCCGGTTGCACCCGATGTTTTTGCACCTTCCCATTGGCACGTTGATCTTTTCATTTATACTCATGGCATTGCCCAA
Organism: Cyclobacteriaceae bacterium; assembly: GCA_043751075.1. Classification (GTDB taxonomy): domain Bacteria; phylum Bacteroidota; class Bacteroidia; order Cytophagales; family Cyclobacteriaceae; genus ELB16-189. The sequence continues at coordinate 1,984 of JAYVAI010000526.1, forward strand.
GTTGGCCGGCAAAAAAGCGAACCGTAAAATCATGATGGTTTGTCTGCTCCTTGCTTCTCTTTCGGCATCGGCTACTGCCTTGTTTGGATTTTTTCTTTCGCTGCAGGGCGACTATGGCTCTAATCTTTTGCAGCAGCACAAAATGGGAGGTGTGGCGTTGAGCATACTTATCTTTTTTATTTTGGTATGGCATAGGTACATGAAAAAAAGCAAACTGATTTTCTATGGTGCCAGTGTGATCGCTTTTTTTGTACTTCTGTTTGCAGGCCACACAGGCTCCACGCTTACCCATGGCGAAAACTTTGTGTGGGCTCCGCTCGGCAGCGATGAAAATGAAATCCTTACAGAAGAAAATTCATCACTGTATCGGTTGGCAATAATGCCCGTGCTGGAGAAAAAGTGTTTTTCGTGCCACAACGAAACGAAGGCGAAAGGAAAATTGATCATGACCTCCATAGAAAAATTCAAGCTGGGAGGCAAAAACGGTAAAGCGTGGATGGAAGGCAACCCCGATTCGAGCCGGTTGGTAAAATATATTCACTTGCCGTTGGAAGATGATAACCACATGCCACCGGATGGAAAACCTCAGTTGTCGCCAATGGAAATTTCTTTGTTGGAAGCCTGGATACAATCGGGTGCTGATTTCGAAAAGAAATTGCATGAGTTTGCTGAACAAGACACGTTGAAAGTTTTGGCTGCCGCCTATATAAAATCATCGGGTAAAAAATCATCAGAAAAAAAATATGCTTTTGAGGCTGCCTCCACGGAAACAATCACAAAATTGAACACTCCGTACAGAGCCGTGTTCCCGTTGTTCCAGCACAGCCCTGCCTTGCAGGCCGATTTTTTTGCAAGGCAATCATTTCAGGTTAGTGCACTGGAAGAACTGAAAGTGATAAATGAACAGCTGACCGTGCTCAATCTTTCGAAGATGCCCATCACCGACAACGAGTTAAAGATCGTTGGCCAGTTCAAAAACTTAGAGCATCTCAACTTAAATTTCACGAGCATAAAGGGAGATGGGCTCGTTAGCCTCAAATCGTTGAGTCACCTTCAATCCATCTCGTTGTCGGGAACAGAAGTAACGAGCAAAGCATTAGTACCGGTACTTGCGCTTCCTTTTTTGCGGCAGTTGTTTATTTGGGATACACCCATCAGCGAAAGCGAAAAAACGGAGATGGAAAAATCTTTTCCTAGAATTGAGTTTGTTCACACGCTATTTAATGATTCAGGTAAACTTGTTCTTAGCAAACCAATTTTGATCAACGAAAGTGTAATGAAGAAATCGGAGTTGCTTGAATTGAAACACAGTATGCCGGGCTCTACTATCCGGTTTACGTTGGATGGAACTAAGCCAGACAGCGTATCGGGAACACTGTATGAAAAACCACTCGCGGTAAATGAAACAGTAAAAGTAAAAGCGGTGGCTTGCAAAGAGGGTTGGTATTGCAGTAAAATTTTAGAGACTATCTGTTATGTAGAAGGTCACAAGCCTGCACAGGTCACGTTGCTTTCGCTAGCTGATAAGAAATATCTGGGTGAAGGTGCAATAAGTTTGACCGATGGGCGCAAAGGATTTGTGGATGTGTTTAAAGAACCTTCCTGGTTGGGATATCAACTCAATGCTTTTGAAGCCGGATTTGATTTTGGCAAACAGCCGCCAACTCTCAATAAGATCGTGTTGAGCTATGGCGAAAATCTGGGCAGTTATATTTTCCCTCCCACCGAAGTGGAAGTATGGGCGGGAAGTGATTTCAAGAATAGTAAACTGATCAAGACAATGAAACCCGATCAGCCAAAAGAATATCGTGGGCAAACTTTGGATGTGATCGTGATTCCTTTGCCAAGCGCATCATATTCCTATTATAAAATTGTGGCCAAGCCTCTGAGCAAACTTCCTCCGTGGCATGACGGCAAAGGAAAGCAGGGATGGTTTTTTGTGGATGAGGTGTTTTTTTATTGATTCGATTGGCTATTTTAGTTTTGCTCTCAAAAATTATGTAACAACCTTGTATGTAACAACCTTGTTACATACATTTATGTTACAATTGATAACTATGGAAGTCCGTCCTTTTAATTTTGGCACGTTGGCCGATGAGGAGTATTTCTGCAACCGCACAGCCGAGCAGCAAAAACTTGTCTCCAACTTCCTCATGGGCATAAATACGTTGCTTATTTCGGCCAGGCGTTGGGGAAAATCATCCTTGGTGGAAATGACAGCCAAGCGGATTATGCGCAAAGAGAAAAACATCCGTTTCTGTTACATAGACTTATTCAATACCCGAAGTGAAAGGGAATTTTATGAGTTGATGGCGCAGCAAATCATTAAGGCCACCGCTACCAAAACAGAGGAGCGGACACAAGCCGTAAAGAAATTCTTTCGGAGCCTACTTCCTTCCATCGGCATCAGCCCCGACCAAAAGCAAGAGTTCACCCTCAGCTTTTCAATCAACGAGCTGAAGCGCAATCCTGACGAGGTGTTGGACTTGGCCGAAAATATTGCCAAGGCAAAAAAAATCAAGATTGTCGTGTGCATAGACGAGTTTCAGAATATCAGCTACTACGAGAATGCCCTCGCCTTTCAGAAAAAACTTCGGTCGCATTGGCAAAAACATAAGCAAGCGTCATACTGTTTGTACGGAAGCAAGAAGCACATGCTGATGGATATATTCGGGAGTGTTAAAATGCCCTTCTACCGTTTTGGTAATTTCATGTTCCTCGAAAAGATAGAGACCAAGCATTGGGTACCCTACATTGTCCAGCGGTTTGAGAAGACGGGAAAAAGAATATCGCCACACTTGGCATCTCAAATTTCAACCTTGATGGAAAACCACCCCTACCATGTGCAACAATACGCGCAAGAAGTATGGGATGTGTGCACCAAATCAACTAAGCCCACCGACCTCGAAATAGCCCTCGACCAACTTCTTCGGCAGATGACCATTTTATATCAACGCGAAGTGGATTTGCTCAGCAACATGCAGGTAAATTTCCTGAAAGCCATTTGCAGTGGCGTAGAAAAATTCAGTTCCCTTGAAGTGCTCCGCGATTTTAATTTAGGCTCATCGGGCAACATCAAACGTGCTAAGGAAGCCTTGGTAGAAAAGGAAGTAATAGACATAGACAACAACAAGCCATCCTTCAGCGACCCACTTTTTAGGATTTGGTTTTGGCGTATTTACATGCAGCGGAGCTAAACATATTTCAGGACACCCAAATACAATTTGACTTTTAATTCATCTCAGATTTTTTGGCCTCGCGTTTCGCTAACTTTATCCAACACTTTGCAAACATCTTCAAAATTTTTCCATGTTAAGTGCAAGTTGGTGCGTATTACACACTGTCACAATTTTATCAGATGGATTTCTGAACGTGTGCACAACGCCAATGAGAACTGAAATTTTATCGCCTTTCTTAGCCACTGGCCATTTTTTTACAAATTCCATTTCTCCGGCAAAACTTGGTGTATGCCCATTTATTTTTTCCATTCACACACTTGACCTTCTATAATAAAATTTCAATCCGTATTATTGATCATTAAACCAAACACGATGAAACACATTCTGATTTTATTCTTTAGCATTTGCCTTATTGGCATAGCCTATTCTCAAAACAAAAAAGCCAAACCTGTTGTGAGTGCAGTTGCGCCAACGGCAACCGACTTGAGCGATTATTTCAAAGCCGTGAAGTGGCGCAACATCGGGCCTTTCAGAGGTGGCCGATCGGTGACGGCCACTGGTGTGGTGGGCGACCCTTACACCTACTACATGGGCACCACAGGCGGTGGCTTGTGGAAAACAATTGACGCAGGCACTTCGTGGAAAAATATTTCGGATGGATATTTCAAAACCGGATCGGTGGGGGCCGTGGCAGTTTCAGAAAGCAATCCAAACATTGTATATGTGGGTATGGGCGAGCATGCCGTGCGGGGAGTGATGACGCATCATGGCGATGGGGTTTATAAATCAACGGACGCAGGCAAAACCTGGAAGAAGATCGGATTGGAATCTACACAGCACATTGCACGCATCGCCATCCATCCAAAAAATCCGGATATTGTTTTCGTGGCTGCGCAAGGTGCACTGTATAGTAAATCGCAAGAGCGCGGTGTATTCAAATCTACCGATGGTGGCAACACGTGGACTAACGTTTTATTTGTTGACGATAAAACGGGATGTGTGGAGTTATCAATGGACATGAACAATCCGCTTGTCTTGTATGCAGCCATGACGGAGTACGGCCGCTTGCCCTGGAAGGTAATAAGCGGTGGGCCTGGTAGTGGTATGTACAAATCTGTTGATGGCGGAGCGACTTGGGAAAAAATTCAAAAGGGTTTGCCCGATGAATTGGGAAAAATGGCCATCGCGGTTTGCCGCTCCAATTCCGATAAAGTATATGCGTTGATTGAAAGTGATTCTGATAAGGAGTTGGGTGGCTTGTTTGTTTCAAACAACGCAGGCAAAAACTGGTCGCGCGTTACCAACGACCACCGTCTCATTCAGCGCGCCTGGTACTACATTGAGTTGTTCACCGATCCTAAAGATGAAAACACAATTTATGTGCTTAGTGCGCCCGCCTTGCGTTCGCTCGATGGAGGAAAGACGTGGGAAAATTTATCGGGTACACATGGCGACTTTCATGACCTGTGGATCAATCCACTCAACTCAAAAAATATGGTTATCGCCAATGATGGGGGTGCGGGCATCAGTTTTAATTTTGGCGAAACATGGTCCACACAAAGCAATATGCCCACCGCACAATTCT
>JAYVAI010000527.1:0-2599 GCA_043751075.1 Cyclobacteriaceae bacterium
CGACCAGACCATCACAGCACGCTCGTGGTATTACATGGAAGTTTTTGCCGATCCTGTCAATGCCGATATAGTATATGTGCTCAACGCGCCCATGATGCGTTCCATTGATGGCGGAAAAACATTTGCCAACATACGCGTGGGCCATGGCGACACGCATGACCTGTGGATCAATCCAAAAAATAATTCCAACCTGGCTTTGGCCGATGATGGTGGTGGAGAGATTTCTCAAAACGCTGGCCGTTCGTGGTCACCCTTAAACAACCAGGCCACCTCCCAATTTTATCGCGTGATCACCGACAACCGTTTTCCCTATTGGGTGTATGGTGGCCAGCAAGACAACACATCGGTGGCCATACCCAGTCGCAACGGTGGGTTTGGAATTACCGACAAAGACTGGATCAATGGTCCTGGTTGCGAGAGTGCCTGGGTTGCGTTCAACGATCCAAACAATCCTGAATTATTATACGGTGGTTGCTATCAGGGCATCATTGATGTGCTGGACACACGCACGGGCGAGAGCAAAGATCTTCAGGAATATCCGGCCACTAACTTGGGGTTCAAACCGAAGGACATGAAGTACCGCTTCAATTGGAATGCGCCTTTGATCAACTCGCCACACGATGCAAAAACCATGTACCACGCAGGCAATGTACTTTTCAAAACAACCAACGGTGGCATGAGTTGGGATGTGATAAGCCCCGACCTTACGCGCAACGACAGCACCAAGCAAGACACAAGCGGTGGGCCGATTACCAATGAGGGGGCAGGCGGAGAAAATTATAATACGATTTATTATGTGGTCGAATCAACATTGGAAAAAGGTGTGATCTATACCGGCAGCGATTGTGGGTTGGTGCACCTTACCAAAGACGGAGGAAAAAACTGGAGCAACATAACACCTGCGGGATTTCCAGAAGGCATGATCCACTCCATCGAAGTATCGCCACACGACAAGGCTACCGTTTATATTTCTGCATCGCGCTATAAGTTCAACGACTTCAGCAACATGACTTACAAGTCGGTTGATTATGGAAAGAGCTGGACAAAAATTGGCACCGGTGTGGAGGCCGATGATTTTATCAAAGTGATACGCGAGGACAAAAAAGTAAAAGACTTGCTTTACGCTGGGGCGGAACGAGGATTTTATATTTCGATCAACGGTGGAAATTCCTTTAGCAAATTTCAGTTAAACCTTCCCATTGTGCCCGTCACTGATTTGGCCATACGCGACAACGATTTGATTGCCGCTACGGCAGGCCGCGCATTTTGGATTTTGGATGATCTCGGAGCCATTCAACAATCCAAAGGAAATCTGGATGCCGCGTTGAAAATTTTTGCGCCTAAACCAACCTATCGTTTGTCATCTGTCTCTATTCCTGAATACCTCGGTGACATTCCGGGTCTTGGCCGCAATCCCACCAACGGGGTGTTGCTGGATTATTACCTGCCAGAAAAAGCTGACACCCTAAAAGTTGCGCTTGATATTTTGGACATGAGCGGAAAAACAATCCGCTCTTACACCAACAAGAAAGATGAAAGTTTTAAGCCGTGGCCGGGTGGCCCGCCTGCCAGGCAAACCATTCCTGCCGAGGCGGGCATAAACCGCTTTGCCTGGGATTTTCGCACCGAACAACTTACCGGAGTGCAAGGTGTGTTTGTAATGGGCGACTACACGGGGCATCGCGTAGCACCAGGCAAATACAAAGCGCGCATCACACACAAAGGGCAAACTTCTGAAACCGAGTTGGAAATAATTGTTGATCCGAAAGTAAGTGCTACTGCTGCAGAGTGGGCAGCCCAACAGGAATTTTTAAAACGTGCCGGTGATGGTTTTGATGACCTGCAAAAATCGGTGAACAAAATGCGTCAAGTGAAAAAGCAGGTTGAAACTTTGAATGAATCGCTCAAAGACCAACCCGATGCAAAAGAAATTGTGAACACAGGCAAAGAACTGATGAAGAAAATTGAAAAGTGGGAAACCAACCTGATCGAACCCCGCAGCAAAAATTTTCAGGATGTGATCAACTTCCCCAATAAGTTGAATTCCGAATTTCTTCATCTGCGTGGTGTGGCCGACACGCACGACCCACGCCTCACCAAAGGCGCACAAGACCGCGCCCGCGATGTGGAAGCCGACTGGAGCAAGCACAAGCAACAAATGAACGAGATCATACAAAAGGACATCAACAATTACAATCGAATGTTCAAGGATAAAAATTTGCCTGCTGTGATTACGGATACGAAAGAAGTGATTATTAATAATTGATGCTACACAGGTAATAGTTGTCTGGGAGTGACTAAAAGTCCGTCTGTCATCGCGGCCTTTGAGCCGCGATCTCCATTTTGCGCTCATAATTGGGATGCCGGGTCAAAGCCCGGCATGACACACCGAGCGATCTGGACTTTTTAGTCAGCCCCTTGACGACTCGATTCAAACCAGATTTTAAACCTTTGTGTAACATCAGTTGATAAATTGATGTTGCAGGTATTTCATTTCACCAATTGAAAACGTTATGAAAAAAATTCTCCTCGTTTCCCTTTTTCTTTCTTCCCTCACGGTAGGGCTGGCACAAAAGAAAAACACATCACCGGTTTCTTC
>JAYVAI010000528.1:0-6735 GCA_043751075.1 Cyclobacteriaceae bacterium
AAGAGATTCCCGCTTATCCTTGGAGCGATCAAAGAAAGCAGATGCCATCATTGCTTCACAAAAGACCTTTGAAGAATTTAGAAGTGTTTCGCTCCGTTCAAAATTCGATAAATACGTAACCCTTGAAGTGAGGCTTGAATTTATTTTGGAAATACAAGCCTTGATAAAGATGATACACGTCCGCCATACCTTTACCGTTTGCCGCGACCCCAAAGATGATATGTACCTAGAACTCGCCCTCTCAGGAAAAGCCGATTGCATCATCACCAATGATGAAGATTTATTAGCCCTTGACACATTCGAAAATATTCCTATCATCACACCAAAAGAATTTTTAGATCGGTTTTGATTGTCAACACACTATTTCCTTTCCCGTATATTTTCTCCAAAAAATCATCCCGATCAAATTTTTGAATGAGGTCGCCTTCGATTTCTTTGTAGGTGTGCGGGGCAGAACCACTTCAAGAAACGCAACGGCCATCGCGGGGGAATATGGTGCCATGCAAGCGCAGTAACATGTTTGCCCCGCACTGTTAAAAATCACTTGAACAACTCCAGAAATTTTTTTGAAAGCAACTGCCGCGAGTATTTCTGTTCGGCCAATTGCCGGGCTTTGCCTTGGTAAGCAGCAAGGAGTTTCTTATCATCAAGAAACGGAACAATCTTCTTTGTAAAATCGGTGGGCTGATGGGGATTTACATACATGCCACATGAATTTTCTTCAATTTCTTTTCTTATCCATCCACCAAAATTGATTACAATGAGTTTGCCCGCTGCAAGGCCATCAAAAAATTTATTGGGCGAGCCCGTCTCCAATATGGGCACAGGTTTATAACAAATAAAAGTGGCATCGGTCACGTTCAAGAGTTCGCTCACACCCTGCCGGTTGGTAAACTCAACAAACGAAATATTGAAAAGGCCCATCTGCTTTGCATTCCCTTTAAGCCTGTCGAGCAGGGCACCATCGCCACAAACAAAAAAATGAATGGGCAGTTCGGCTTTGCGCGATGCATGGGCACACTCCAAAAAATAATCGAGGCCATTGGCCAAACCCACAGCACCTATGTAGGAAACAACAAACTTTCCTCGCACGTTAAACTTTTCTTCCAGTTCAAATTTCTTTGCTTCTGGTTTGTAGAAATCACAATCGGCCATGTTGGGCACCACGTGGATTTTTTTTCCGGTCACTTTCTTTTCTATGGCGGCTTGTATACTAGGCGAGAGGGCCACAATGGATTCAGCCGATTTGTAAATAGATTTTTCCATCCGATATAAAAATCGCTGTGAAAAATAATTCTTCACAAAGCCCATCTGCACCGGTGCATCGGGCCACAAGTCGCCCACTTCAAAAATGTATGGGATCGAATATTTCTTTTTTATCCACTGTGCTGCCAGCCCCACAGTAAGCGGCACCGACATGGCGTAACAATAATCTGCGTCTTTGAATTGACCACTTAAGCGCATCGCACCCCACACATATTTAAGAAAAGCCCAACTGCGGGCAGCAAAACCAAAACGGTTGTAATAAGGCACGGGCAGGTAGTGCACATCAATGCCATCTACACGCTCCTTTTTAAACTCTTTATGATTGTGCGCGGTGATCACGTTTACTTTTGCCCCGTGATCCACCAAAGCCTTGGCCAAATAATAAGAGCGGAGGGCCCCACCTTTTTCAGGTGTGTTGAAATGCTGATGGAGGATCAAGACGTTCACGGTGCAAAGAAAACAAACCGCTTGTGTATCCCATCAATCCATTCAAATTTTTAGTCAGCTTCTTTGCTATTCGCTACTTTTGAAAACTAAATGCTTCCCTTTATGAAAATTATCCTGTTGATGTTGCTCTCGGTGGCTGCACACGTAACCACCGCTCAAAAGCCCGAAAAATTATTTAATGGAAAAGACCTGAGCGGATGGAAAATCTATGGCACCGAAAAGTGGTATGCCGAGAAGGGGCAACTCATCTGCGAAAGCGGGCCCGACAAACAATATGGCTACCTTGCCACCGACAAAGAGTTTAAAGATTTTGAATTGACTTTACAGTTTAAGCAGGAATCGAACGGGAACAGTGGAGTGTTTTTTCATTCGCAAATTGAAGGGACGGTGATAAGCGGCTGGCAGGCAGAGGTGGCGCCCCTCAACAATCACAGTGGTGGCATTTATGAATCGTACGGACGCGGCTGGCTCATTCAGCCAACTGCCGATAAGGAAAAAGCACTAAAGGAAAATGATTGGAACGACATGAAGGTTGTGGTGAAAGGGAATTTAGTTACCACCTGGCTCAACGGCATTCAGATGATCACCCTTACGGACGAAAAGATTGGCTCGCGAACAGGAAAGATTGCCTTGCAAATACACGATGGCGGTGGTGTAAAAGTGCGATGGAAAAATATCCGGATCAAATCGTTGTGAGGTGGTGTGATAGATGAGGGTGAGCTGTTAGATACTCACAACCATTTTCAGATTTTTATTTTTAAATTCGTCCTGCATAAACAAAACCCTTATGAAACTATTTGCTATCATCTTTTTGGGAATAGGAATTCTCTTTGCCCTCATCGGTATAGGTTGGGGCTACGTTTTTTTATCCAATGCGGAAACGGCTGGACTAACAGAAGAAGGAATCGGCCCTTTGGTGTTTACCATCATAGGTTTGATTTTTTCCGCTATTGGCGGTGGAGTCTTATACTATCAGGCTAAGCAGAAAGCAAAACGCGATCTGCTGCTGCGCACAGGCCGTAAACTTACTGCGGTGATCACCAGCGTGTATTACAACAACTCCATCAGCGTGAACAACCGGCACCCGATGGTAGTGGAGTGCACCGCAGAACTAAGCGGACAGAAGCAAAATTTTAAAAGCCACAACGTGTGGGGCAGCACACAATTTTCCGTTGGGCAAGAGGTGGCTGTATTTGTTGACACACGCGACCATTCCAATTATTGGGTAGAGGTGGGAGAATAGCACAAGTATTTTCCCATTTAGCAGTCACCGCGATTTTTTGTTATCGACTGCCCCTCTTTGTCGGATTGTTGTCTGTCAATTGTTGCTGTGTCTTTGCGTGACATGTTGGCTCTTTGCAATTTTTTCTTTTATGTAATGTAAGTTGGCTTGTGCGATTTGCAAATGTGCAACCAAAGTGTAATGGCAAAGAAACCTTTTGAATCGACCCTCTCAGCCCATCCTTCTATATCGTCTCTTGTTATGAGTTTCATATATTATTCGGGTTATCCAGTCTATGTGCGTTGGGCAAAAATAAAATGTGATGTAATTTGTGTCAGCCTGTGGGCTGCACTTTGTTAGCGGCTTGCGGCCTTTACTCGCTCTACCAACAAATTTATATTCTTTGCATTTCGTCCATTAGAAAATACTGAACTTCTGCTGTCTGGGTCACAAATACTGTTTACAAGAATTTTTCCATTGTCGAACAATATTGTTATTTGTTCACCCCAACTACCAGACCAAAATCCGGGAAACGTTTTTGCAATGATAACTTGGTCGTCAATGTAGGTCGGAGGCCATTTCAACTCTTCTCCCGTTAATTCAATTACTCTTGTCAATTGGTCTCGGTCGAGTTTGGTGTCTATCGCTACAAACTTTAGTCGTTTTCTTTGAAGTCGATAGGTTACGAAACTTAGTACGCAGGCAAGTTGCTCCAAAGATTAGTAACTCAGGTTTTATCTTATCAAAGTTGCCATTGATAGCGTCCTTAATAAAAAAGCATAGAAAAATTGTCGGGATGATTAATAAGTAAATGACAAGTCCATAATGTCCTTCCTTTTGCCAAAAGGTTAAATGAAGTTCTCCGGTCTCAAGTGATTTTCTTATCAACTCTTTTTTCATGGTCTTCTTTGTGCGAGGCCGCTTGCTACAAACTCGTTCCTTCCAGCCATAAACCCATTCCCATCTCTCCTTCTCTACTCCGCTCCTTCTCCAAACACATTCACATCCACAAACTCATTCCTGAATTTTTTTTCCGGATCGTATTCATTAACCAACTGCTGAAAGGAAGCAATTTTTTCGTAGCGCGATTGCAGCGTAGCCGGTGAAAGGGTGAACAGTTTTCCCCAATGTGGTTTCACTCCAAAGGGGGCCAGTTTCTCTTCTATCATTGGCAATAGTGCGTTCACTCCCTCCACATCTTGTTTCAACGTGAAGTGTATGGCCACGCTCGGCTGATGGTAGCAAGGGCTCATCCAAAAATCATCGGCATCGATAGTGCGGATTTCGGTGATCATGAGATACGGTTTGATTTTGTCTTTCAGGGTAGCCACCGCGTTGATTGCTTCTACCGCCTTGCTTCGCGGCACAAAATATTCTGCTTGCAACTCCTCGCCACTACTGGGGGTGAAGCCCATCTTGAAATGTGGAAGCCGCTCGTACCACGGCCCCGCCACGCCCATTTGCTCCGTGCAATTTTCGGCAGAGATTTCAAGGATGGGATGAACATTTCTGTTGGCCAAGGTAGCCCCGAAATATTCTGGCTCCGCAGTGATTACCTCCCCTTCCTTCACCACCCGTTTTATCCAAAGTTGGTTTATGCGATCAGTTTGCCAATCGTAAAATAAACTCACGCTGTAACCGCTGCCCATTATCGCATCAAAGTTTTTTTCTAATTGTGCCATCGGCAAGTTGAGATATACATCTTGCCGCACTTGAAATGTGGGCACAAGGTCGAGTGTTACTTTGGTAACAACACCCAATGCTCCCAGCCCAACCACGGCTCCGTAAAAAACATCGGGGTCTTTTTCGCGCGACAGCACAATCACATCACCATTGGCCTTTACAATTTCCAAAGCTGAAACGGCAGTGGCCAAGTTTCCATTTGTTATTCCCGAACCATGTGTGGCCGTGGCGCACGCGCCCGCCACCGAAATATGTGGCAGCGATGCAAGGTTGTGCACAGCAAAACCTGCGTCATGTATTTGTTTACAAAATTCGCCATAGCGAACACCGGCCCCTACCGTTACTGTGTTTGATGCGGTGTCAATGGCCATTACCTGATTAAGGTTTTGTGTCGATATCAAGTTGTGCTCAGAATCGGCAATACGGTTAAAGCAATGCCTGGTGCCAAGTGCCCGCAATTTTTTGCATCGCCCCACTATCTCTTGCACTTCCTCCACTGAATTAGGTTCGAACACATTGGCGGTGGCATAGGTTAAATTGCTTGCCCAGTTTTTGAGGGGCTCTATTTGTTTGCTTTTATCGGGCATGCAAGAAACAAGAGGCGAGAGTGCCGCACCTGCTGCCAATGCCGATGAGAGTTTTAGAAAAGTGCGCTTTTTCATGGATCATTTTTGAATGTAATGTAAATGAAAACCGTGGCCATCTCAAAATCAAAAAAAACAACAAAGCCCTCCTTCACTTTCGATCCGGAGGGCTTGTTATGCACAGTGACGAAGACAAACTTTACCTATCGCAATGCCATTATAGAAACTGGTAGTCTCTACAATTTCTGCATTGAGTTATTAAGTTATCGTTTTATAACTATTCTTTTCGTTTCAATAGCATCCATATATTTTATATGCAGGTAGTAGGTTCCTTCGGGAAGCGTTGAGACATCTAAAGTAGTGGAGTTGTTTTTTGCATTTACTTTCTTTTTGCTGTTTCCCAAATGGTCAAGGATAGAAATTTCATACTCTTTGGGATGATTTGATTTTTCTTTCGCCTCTATGGTAAGTTCGGTGTTTGCTGGATTGGGAGATGCAGAAAACCCTCCAAACCCTCCACAAGAAGGATCTGAAAAGCATTGGCAATAATAGCCTGGTGTATAACTTGAAAGAGTTGCTGATGTTTGGCAGCCTCCACCGGAAATAGTCAACGTAATATTAAAGTATTCTGGATTGATGGATATCACCACTGCGTTAACATTGCCAGTTCCAGAAGTAAACCATACGTTGGGATTATCAACACTCCACTGATATGTAAGGCCGGGAACAGCAGGCCCTTCATAGTACGGATTATCAAAGCAAGGATTATAACCTGGAGGATGATAGGTAATTGTTGGTTGGCCCATCCAAACATCCCTGCGAAGAACTACATTAGAACCACTGCATACACCCGATAAAGTAGCCTGAACAAATCCGGGGCCTATAACTGTTCCGTTAATCGGAGCTACCGTATAATTGGTTGTTCCTTGGCCTGATATGGGTGTTAGGTTCGAGCTTTGTGTCCAAGTTATAGTGGTTCCGAAAGGCTGGTTTTGAATGGTGTAAGTTGAATTCGAACAAACTAACGAAGTGCCTGTCATGCTCAATGTATAATCGGGCCTTGTTTGATTGGAAGGAATGATCGTGACCGCATCTATGTAGTAATAGGATTGGCGGGCCCCATTTTGAATGGTTGGTTGGCTACTAGGATTTGGTGGGTTTGTATTAAGGCCGCTATCAAAATTACCTATTATGATACTGTATGTTCCTCCCGATGAAGGCGTAAATGTGCCGCTTATTTTTGTCCATCCATTTGTGTTCGTATAAAAGTTGGTAGCCGGAAAAGTATTCGGCACTTGGGGTATCAAATGATTAAGTCCTTTAACTGCTCCGGTTCCAACTGACAAAGGTAGTTTTGTGAAGTGAATCCCCAAAGTTTTTACAAATGCATTATTTGCCAACGAGGTACTGCGTGTGCTCGGACTCCCAGGGCTTACCCAAAACTCCACATAATACTGCTGCCCTGCATTAAGCGGGGTGCTCAGTGTCTGCATGATGTACTCTGAGCCGGCATTGTTCACAATAAATGTATTT
>JAYVAI010000529.1:0-2594 GCA_043751075.1 Cyclobacteriaceae bacterium
GCAAACCCAATTATCGAGGTGCTGAAAAATCTGGCGGATGGCCATGAGCCAGATAAAGCATTCAAAGAAACCAAGGATGGTGGAGGCATAGCGCCTTCCCCCCAACATATAAATAATGCGTATGGTGCTGATGGACACATCGCAAATGCGGGCCAGAAAAATAAGCAACGGAAGGATCAGGTAACTGAAAATTTCTTCGGAGAAGCCGAGGGTGTTTGTGAAAAAGGAGTCCATTAAGAGAGTCTAAGCAACATTTTTGTAACCGTTTCTTTAAGGGATGGCAGGTCGTCAAAAATGGTTTGCCACACATCTTCTAATCGTACATTGAAATACTCGTGAACTAAAATGTTTCGAAATCCCCGAATTGATCTCCATTCAATTTCACCAAAATTTTTTAAAAGTTCAGGATTTATATGATTGGCAGCCTCACCAATAATTTCTAGTTGCTTGATGGTGGCAAAATGAGTTTTTGAGTCCTTTAAAAAAGAATCAACTGAAAGACCTGCAACGTACATTTCGATTTCTGAAATGGCCAGCAAAATATGTTGAAGCCGAACCTTATCGCCCAGGCCTTTTTTCATAGACTAATACTTTGTCTTGATTAATATAAGGCAAGATGAATTTTGAAATACCACCATCAGCCAGTAAATCTACCTTACGCTTAAACATTTCTTCCAAATCAAGTTGCATAGAAATAAATTTCACCAACCCCATCCTTACGTTTTCATCGATCTCAATTAAAATATCAATATCACTGTCTGGCGTTTCTTCATTTCGTGCAAACGAACCAAACACAAAAGCCCTCTTCACTGGTTTTGAAGAAAAGAATTTGCTTAGTTTTTCTATATCGGGCAATGATAGCATGGCGCAAAGATCACAATTAAAAATTTATCCCATCAAATCGCCAAACACCTCCGTCAGTTTTCCAAACGACTTCACGGCAATTTTTGTCTTGCTCAAGTCTATTGACTTTTGGCTGAACTTCGAAATATAAATTTCTTTGAAGCCAAGTTTCTCTGCTTCAGAAATGCGCTGATCGATCCTATTCACAGCGCGAAGCTCTCCGCCTAATCCTATCTCGGCCGCAAAACATATTTTATCACTAACCGGAATCTCTTGCATGGAAGAAATGATAGAGATGCACAACGCCAGGTCAATGGCAGGGTCTTCCACATAAATTCCTCCCGCCATATTCACAAACACATCTTGTGTGCCCACCCGAAAGCCGCAACGTTTTTCCAACACGGCCAGCAACATATTCAGGCGCTTTTGATCGAAGCCCGTGGGCGTGCGTTGCGCGGTTCCATACGAAGCCGGACTTACCAGCGATTGTATTTCAATCAACAACGGACGGTTGCCTTCAATGGTGGCACCGATGGTTACGCCACTTAACAATCCATCTTTTTGTGAGATCAAAATTTCGGAGGGATTGGAAACTTCGCGAAGACCCGTGCCCAGCATTTCATAGATGCCAATTTCGGAAGTGGAACCAAACCTATTTTTGGTGGTGCGCAAAATGCGATACGCCAAATGGCGGTCGCCTTCAAACTGCAGCACCGTGTCCACCATGTGTTCCAATACTTTTGGTCCGGCCAGCATTCCATCTTTGGTGATGTGGCCCACCAGAAAAACCGGTGTGTTGGTTTCTTTGGCAAACTTCATCAGCTCGCCTGCGCACTGCCGTACTTGTCCGATACTTCCTGCCACAGAATCGAGTTGATGTGAATGAAGCGTTTGTATGGAATCAATGATGATGAGGTTGGGCTTTAACAATTCAATGGCCTGAAAAATATTTTTGGTGCTCGTTTCGGCCAGCATGTAAAAATTTTCGTGGTTGGCTTTGCCATTGGCAGGCGGATTTTTTTCTTTTACCGAAATCCGTTCCGATCGCATTTTGATCTGTTGCTCGCTTTCCTCGCCCGACACATAAAGCACTTTTGCTTTTTGCAGGGCCAATCCAATTTGCAACATCAATGTTGATTTGCCAATGCCTGGCTCGCCACCGATCAGCACCAGCGAACCGGGCACAATGCCACCGCCCAACACCCGGTTGAGTTCGTGATCGGGCGTGGCAATCCGTATTTCGCCTGACGATTCAATTTCATTCAGTGTTTTTGGTTTGCTGGTTTTGCTTTTACCGGAGTTTTGTCGCCACTCGTTTTTGTCTCCTTCATTTTTGGATACCACTTCTTCTACAAACGAATTCCACGAATTGCACGATGGGCATTTGCCTACCCACTTGGGCGACTCGTAGCCACAGCTTTGGCAGAAGAATAAGGTTTTTGTTTTGGCCACAGCCTCAAAGGAAAGTAAACTTTTGCAAAGTTAGTTCTGTTTGCCTTTTCCGTTGTTAAATATTATTTATACTTTGATTCGCCTTAACCCACCCTGCCGATGAAACACCTGTTCAAACTCATCTTGCTTCTTGCAATTCCTGTTATCTGCAATGCCCAAAAACCTCCCGTCAAGTTTGGCGACATTTCCATAGAAGATTTGAAAATGACCCACTATGCAAAAGACTCATCTGCGGAAGCGGTCATTTTGGTGGATTATGGACAATCGGAATTGGTATATGATCAATCGGAAGGATTTCA
>JAYVAI010000530.1:0-2591 GCA_043751075.1 Cyclobacteriaceae bacterium
GTTGGATGTGCCCACGCAATCCGAACCGGTATCGCCTCCGCCAATCACTATTACATTTTTTCCGGTGGCCCATATTTCTTCCACCGCTACTTTCTTTCCGCCTACGCGTTGATTTTGCTGCGTGAGAAAATCCATTGCGAAGTGGACACCTTTTAAGTTCCTTCCCGGTATTGGCAAATCGCGCGGCACCGTAGAGCCACCACATAAGATCACCGCATCAAAATCTTCCTTCAATTGTTCGATGGAGAGATTTTCTCCCACGTTTACATTGGTCTGAAACTTGATCCCTTCTTCCCGCATCATATTTATCCTGCGGTCCAACACTTGCTTGTCGAGTTTGAAATCTGGAATTCCATAGCGCAGCAACCCACCAATTTCATCGGCCCTTTCAAACACTGTAACAAAGTGGCCCGCATAATTCAACTGAGCTGCAGCGGCCATGCCCGCAGGGCCGGAACCAACAACAGCAATCTTCTTATTGGTGCGCACCGTGGGTATGCGTGGCTTTGCATAACCCTCTTGAAATGCTTTTTCTATGATCGTCTTCTCGATGTACTCGATGGCCACGGCCGGCTTGTTGATGCTCAACACACACGATGCCTCGCAGGGGGCCGGACAGATACGTCCTGTAAATTCAGGAAAGTTGTTGGTTGAAATTAAAATTTCGTAGGCAAGTTTCCAGTTGCTTTGATACACGGCATCATTAAATTCCGGAATGATATTGCCAAGCGGGCAGCCCTGATGACAAAATGGAATGCCACAATCCATGCAGCGCGCAGATTGTTTTTGCGCGATGGGCTCATCGATCACGGGATCTACTTCGTTGTAGTCGTTGATTCGTTTTTTCGGGTCGCGCTTCTTTGGAAGCTCTCTGTCCTGCTCTAAAAATCCTGTTGGTTTTCCCATTGGCCTCACCCCTGCCCACCGCGATCTGTGTCCACACAGACCACTCATGGTGTAAGGGGAATTATTTTAATTTGATGAAAATTTAAATTCCGTGTTTCCCATCGATAGTTTCAATGCTTCCTCTTTCTTCTCCGCTTTACGTTTTTCCAAAGCAGCCTTGTAGTCCACGGGCATCACCTTGATAAACTGTTTGAATGAAGTAGGCCAGTAACTCAATACATGCGAGGCCACGGCACTGTTGGTAAACTTTTGATGAGACTCAATCATGGTATGGAGCAGGTGCTCATCATCCCCGTCAAGGGTATCGAGCATCACCATTTCCATGTTGCAGTTTTTCACAAAATTGTTGTTCACATCCCACACATAGGCAACGCCACCGCTCATGCCCGCGGCAAAATTCCTTCCGGCATCGCCCAGCACCACCACAATGCCACCGGTCATGTATTCGCATCCGTGGTCGCCTACTCCTTCCACTACTACCTTCACGCCTGAATTGCGCACGGCAAAACGTTCACCGGCCATGCCACCGATAAATGCCTCACCGGAAGTGGCTCCAAAAAACGCCACGTTGCCAACAATACTATTTTTAGATGGATTGAAGGTGGCTTTTGGAGATGGGTACAATATCAGTTTTCCTCCTGAAAGTCCTTTGCCTACATAGTCATTTGCATCACCTTTCAGTTCGAACGTAACACCACCGGTTGTAAACGCACCAAAACTTTGCCCAGCTGTGCCGGTGAATTTTATGTGAACTGTATCCGTTGGCAACCCGGGGCCGAGATAAATTTTTGAAATCTCATTGGAGAGCATCGCGCCCACGGCCCTGTCCTGGTTGGTGATTTTAAATTCTCCGTGCACAGGTGTTGCCTCATTCAGGGCAGGTTTCGCAAGCGAAAGTAATTTTCTGTCCATCACTTCGGCAATGCCGTGATCTTGTTCTTCTTGTTTGAACAGTGCGGCATCTAAGCTCATGGGCTCTTTGAACAGCAAAGGCGAGAGGTCGAGGTTCTCATATTTCCAATTGCTTTCCATCGGGCGAAGTTCAAGCCGATCGGCCTGGCCCACCATTTCATTCACGGTGCGGAAACCAAGCTCGGCCATGATCTCGCGAAGTTCTTCTGCCAAAAAGTGAAACAGGTTCACCACGTATTCAGGTTTGCCCGTGAAGAGTGCGCGCAGTTCTTTGTTTTGTGTGGCCACTCCTACCGGGCATGTGTTCAAATGACATTTGCGCATCATGATGCAACCGGTTGTAACCAATGCTGCCGTTGCCACGCCCCATTCTTCTGCGCCAAGCAAAGCAGCTATTGCCAAATCGCGGCCCGTGCGTATCTGTCCATCGGTTTGCAACACTACGCGTCCGCGCAATTTATTTCGCACCAGCGTTTGATGGGCCTCGGCCAAGCCCAGCTCCCACGGCAACCCCGCGTGACGGATGGAACTGATGGGAGAAGCCCCTGTGCCACCATCATGGCCTGCTATTAAAATCACATCCGCATGAGCCTTGGCCACACCCGATGCCACCGTGCCTACGCCTGCTTCGGAGACCAACTTCACGCTTATGCGCGCTTCACGGTTTGCATTCTTCAAATCGAAAATGAGTTGTGCCAAATCCTCTATTGAATAAATATCATGATGCGGTGGAGGCGAAATCAATCCCACCCCCGGTGTTGAATGACGCACGC
>JAYVAI010000531.1:0-2589 GCA_043751075.1 Cyclobacteriaceae bacterium
TGCCTTTGCGGCTAAAGAGGAAATCACTTTCCTGCAAGGTGGGTGAGTCGGCCATGATCAGCGCACGTTCAATCGAGTGTTGCAGCTCGCGCACATTGCCGGGCCACGGATATTTTTTTAATTTGTTCATCGCCTCGGGTGAAATCGACAATACTTCCTTCCGATATTTTTTTGAGTAGTGATCCAAAAAGTGGTTGGCCAACATTGGGATATCGTCAACGCGGTCGCACAAGGGTGGAATGGTAATCTCAACCGTGTTGATCCGGTAGAGCAAATCCTGCCGGAATTTTCCATCCGCAACCATCTGATGCAAGTTCAAATTAGTGGCACAGATAAGTCTTATGTCAACTTCCATTGCTTGGTTGGAACCCACGCGCGTCACCAGCCGCGATTGCAATGCGCTGAGCAATTTACTTTGAAGGCCAATGCTTAGGTTTCCTATTTCATCGAGAAACAGCGTGCCTCCATGGGCCAGTTCAAAACGACCGGGCCTGTCTTCGCGCGCATCGGTGAAGGAGCCTTTTTTATGGCCAAACAATTCACTCTCAAAAAGTGTTTCGGTGATTGCTCCCATATCAACGGCTACAAAAGAATTGTCTTTGCGCATCGACTTTTGGTGAATGGCACGCGCCACCAATTCTTTTCCTGTTCCGTTTTCGCCAAGGATCAACACGTTGGCGTCTGTCTTGGCTACTTTATCGATGAGTGCAAAAACATCTTTGAGTGCATTGCTTTGCCCGATGATGTCGCGAAACGGTTGGCTGATCTGCTCTTCCAACATCTGCTTTGCCTTGCGCAGTTTGTCAACTTCGTTGTATGATTTTTTTAGTTTGATGGCGGTGGAAATAGTGGCCACCAATTTTTCGTTTTGCCACGGCTTCAAAATAAAATCGGTAGCTCCTTCCTTCAATGCGCGAACGGCCATTTCCACATCGCCAAACGCAGTGATCATGATCACCACAGCATGGGGATCTTTTTCTTTGATTTGCCGCAGCCATTCAAACCCTTCTTTTCCGCTGGTGGTGTCCTTGCTGAAATTCATGTCCAGCAAGATCACATCATACGTGTCGTTGTTTAAGAGAAAAGGGATTTTGTTTGGGTTTTTTTCGATGATTATTTGGTGACTGGATTTCTTTAAAAGCATTTTGGCCGCCAGAAGAACATCTTCATCATCATCGATCATCAATATTTTGCCACCTTCATTCACAGTTTTATAAGTTTAAGTCATCGTTGATAGAGGAAAAATTGTGCCAGTACAAGGATTGTCCGAAAATGCAGTTTATGAATCACCATTTGTACCAATGCGTACAAAGATGTTCAAAATTGAACAGAGTTAAAAACCAAACTCAGGAGGTTAGTGATAGTGCCCCTTCATGGAAAGCACGGTTATCAAATTGGTACCCACCTCATAAACTAAACGATGTTCTTGATTGATCCTTCGAGACCAACAACCAGAGAAATTGTGTTTGAACGGCTCAGGTTTTCCTATCCCTTCAAAGGGATTTTTGAGAATTGATTCTATCAGTTTACGGATTTTCCTCAGAACGATTTGATTGTTTACTTTCTTCCAGTAGGCCAAATCTTCGCTGGCTTGTAGCGTATATTCTATTTCCATATTTCGTCTAAGGAAATTTTTACTGTCTTATCTTCTGCTGCTTGTTTTCTGCTTCTTTGTATTTTATTTGCAAATTCCGGATTGTATGGAGATTCCTCTGCAACCTCAAACTTAATTTTAAGTGCTACAAAAAAAGCTTTGATGGTTTCTAATTCGGTAGGATTAGAGGGATGCGCGATAAGCACGTTTTGAGATTTCATAAAGTTTGTGTTAAAAATTAATTTCTTATTTACGATGGCTAATGGGTGTTTCAAAGGTAACCAAAAGCAAATTCAAATTGAACGGAGGTAAAAGAGAAAATCACTCCGAAGCCGGGCTGTATTGATATAATGATATCTTGTTTTTGGTTGAAACCGTAAGGATGCGTTCATCCGTGACCAACGCAAATTTAAGTTCACCAGCGAGTTTTATTTCAGTGCGCTCTTCTGTAAGCAGATTGAGAAATTTGATCGTGTTGTTTTCCAAGTAATAAAGCTCCTGGCCAAAGAAACCAAAGTTTCCCGTATCCGCGATTGGTATTTTCGTTATGATTTTCCCCAAAGTATTTACAACCCAGACACCCTGATTTTTTTCCTGAAGGAAAACCAGGTTTTGATATTCTTTCAAATAGATAAAATCGGGCTTCGATGATTCCGTATCGAGGTTAAACTCTTTTATGACTTCTTGCGAAAGTGGGTTTATGTTTTTTAATGAATAATCTTCCCGATCGAATATCCACAAGCGGTTGTCGTGTGTGGGGCAAACTAGATACGGATCGATGGCGTGGGAAGGTTCTATCGCATGCTCTTGAACATTTTCAAAAAAGCGCCCGTACGAATAATATTTTTTCGTCTTATAATCGTACATGAATATGGCGGGATGATACCACGGTTCCAGCAACGTTGGCTTTCGTTTTTTGAGCGATGCCATCACGTTGCCATCGGGGCCATATTTTTTTATTCCACCTTTTGTGCGCACGAGAAAAAAATTTCCAA
>JAYVAI010000532.1:0-6709 GCA_043751075.1 Cyclobacteriaceae bacterium
ATAAAGTTTACACGTGGGAATATCCCTTTGCATTATCTCCGAAAGAGCTTGTGAGTTTGCCTCTTCGCTATTCGCGCATTGTGTGGGGCAACGACAACACGGCCTGGGTTTTTGAACGATGGACAAGCGACCGCAAAGAACGCGTGTATCAAATCAACCCAGCCACGGCTGCAAAAAAAATAGTGTTCGACAGAAATTATTAAGACGGCTACAACGATCCGGGAAACGTGATCACTGCACAAAATGAATTTGGCCGATCTGCAATGCTCATCAACAAAGACAACAGTGTGTATATGAGTGGGGCAGGCTCATCTCCCGCTGGCGACATGCCCTTCTTAGATAAACTTGATTTGGGCTCAGGAAAAAAAACAAGACTGTGGCAATGCCAGTCTCCCTACTATGAAACATTCACTGTTTTGCTCGATGCAAAAAAGGGAACATTCGTTACATCGCGCGAATCCAATTCAGAAAATCCAAATTACTATCAACGTGTTATCGGGTCAACCAAATCAACCGCCATCACTTCCTTTCTTCACCCGTATCCTCACATTAAAGATGTAAAAAAAGAAGTGTTAAAATATAAGCGGGCGGATGGAGTTGAATTAAGTGCGGATTTGTATTTGCCGCCTGGCTACAAAAAAGAACAAGGCCCGTTGCCGGGATTGGTGTGGGCTTATCCGCGCGAGTTTAAATCGGCAGCGGTAGCAGGGCAAGTGAAAGGATCGCCCTATACATTTACACGCTTGAGTTGGGGCGGGCCCATCTATTGGGTGATGCGTGGCTATGCCGTGCTCGACAATGCATCGATGCCCATTGTGGGCGAAGGTGATAGCGAACCTAATGATACATACATTCAACAATTGGTGGCCAGTGCGCAAGCCGTTGTTGATTATGGGGCAGCGTTGGGTGTGCTCGATCGCGAGCGTGTGGGCGTGGGTGGCCATTCGTATGGAGCTTTTATGACAGCCAACTTGCTGGCGCACTCCGACATTTTTAAAGCGGGCATCGCGCGCAGTGGCGCATACAACCGTACGCTTACACCATTTGGTTTTCAAGCCGAAGAGCGCACGTATTGGGAGGCTCCAGAAATTTATTACAACATGTCGCCATTTTCGTATGCCGATAAATTGAAAGAGCCTATTCTATTTATTCATGGCGAGGCCGACAATAACTCGGGCACATTCCCCATTCAAACCGAACGATTTTACAACGCCATCAAAGGTCATGGCGGCACTTCGCGCTACGTGGTGCTGCCCTACGAAAGCCACGGCTATGCTGCGAAGGAAAGTATCATGCACACGTTGTGGGAAATGGACGCGTGGCTTGAAAAATATGTGAAGAACATCAAACAGAAACCGGAGAACACGAAAGTGGATTTGAAGCATTAGAGGATGCTGGATAGTGTATGTCATTTACTAACGACATGAGATTACCTAAACAAATATTTTTAGGACTAATGATAACATTTAGTTGCTCAGGACAAAAGAGCAACGATAGATACCTAATTGAAAAATCGGTACACAACTCTTACGACTGGTACATAGGTTCAGTTAAGAATGTAATTGATTTATAAATTAGCCCAACCAATTGAAGCAACTGATGGAATGACAAAATTGAACATCTCGGTGCGATGCACTTCGTGGCCATATAAATAGAATCCACCTACAAATAGTTGGCGGTCCTGCCGCAAGAGCCTAATGTATCCTCTAACTGTTTACGATTTCCAAACAAACTTTGCGCCTTTGCGTGAAAACCGCAGAACAAACTTTGCGGCCTTTGTGTAAAAATTGCATTTCACCAATACAAATCAAAAATGCTAACTTGCCGATGAAACAAACGATTGAATCATGGCGCTCATTGAACTCATTATGCCCAAGATGGGCGAAAGCATCATGGAGGCTACCATCCTTAGTTGGCTGAAAAAACCTGGCGACAAAATTGAACAAGACGAAGCTGTGCTGGAAGTTGCCACCGACAAAGTTGATACCGAAGTGCCCTCCACACATGGCGGAATACTGAAAGAAATTTTGGCCAAGCAAGGCGAAGTGGTAAAAGTGGGCAAGGCCATTGCCATTATTGCTACCGAAGGTGATGACCCCAAACCACAGGTGGAACCTTCCGAAACAAAAGTTGTTGCCCCGCAGCCAGTCGCTAAGCCCTCGCCTGTTCAGGTTGCATCAAACGGAGCTACCGAAGCGGTTGCTGCCGATTTTAAAAGTGCATCGCGGTTTTATTCTCCGTTAGTAAAAAATATTGCCAAGGAAGAAAATATCCCGGTGGCCGAATTGGAATCCATTTCAGGAACGGGTGGCGATGGCCGGGTGACCAAGCGCGACATTTTATCGTATGTGCAGCACCGCAAAATGGGGCAAACTATTTCCGCTGGCCAGCAAAAAACCATCGGCTCATTTGCTCCGTTGGTGCCAGCCTCCATCAGTGCCGGTGACGAAATCATTCAGATGGACCGCATGCGCAAGATGATTGCCGAGCGCATGGTGGATTCAAAAAGGACTGCTCCACACGTTACTTCATTCGTAGAAGCGGATGTAACCAACATTGTGTTTTGGAGAAACAAGATGAAGAAAGAATTTCAGGACCGCGAAGGCGATGCACTCACCTTCACGCCTATTTTCATTGAAGCGATTGTCCTTGCCATCAAAGATTTTCCCATGATCAACATTCAGGTGGATGGCGACCGCATCATAAAAAAGAGAGACATTAACATAGGTATGGCTGTGGCATTGCCATCGGGCAACTTGATTGTGCCGGTAATAAAAAATGCAGACCAATATAATATCACCGGCCTTGCCAAAGCAGTGAATGACCTGGCCAAACGCGCACGTGAAAACAAATTGAAACCCGATGAGCTATCGGGCGGCACGTTTACAATTTCAAATGTAGGTTCCTTTGGCAATGTGATGGGCACACCTATTATCATGCAGCCCCAGGTGGCCATTATTGCCGTGGGTGCCATTCAGAAAAAACCGGCCGTAGTAGAAACCCCTTACGGGGATGCCATTGCCATAAGGCACAAAATGTTTTTGTCGCATTCGTACGATCACCGCGTGGTGGATGGTTCGCTGGGCGGAAGCATGGTGAGGCGCGTAGCCGACTACCTAGAAAAGTTTGATGTGACCAGGTCTGTTTAACTGGAATTAAGCAATAAAAATTTCGGCTCTATCACAGATAGAGTGCTTGCCTGCAAAGGCAGGGGTAGTATAAATTGCCACGACCTTTAGGTCGTGGTTATTTGTAGATAAACAGTAAGGGCTTTAGCCCCAATTGAATCTTTATTATTGCTTTTCCAAAAATACTCTTTCCCTCCATTCGGCTAAAGCCGATTTATCCTTACACAATTGACCCCACGACCTAAAGGTCGTGGCAATTTGAACTGCCTACTCTATCCGAGCCGATAAATTTTTTGTGTTACAATGCGTCTGAAGTATATTTCACGACAAGTCCAGTAATTAATTTTCTCTGTGTTGTGGCAGTTCAATGCAAAAGGTAACGGTGCCTTCCCCGGAAGGAGCTAAATAAATATCACCTCCGTTGAGCCGGATAAAAAATGCTGTCATGGCCAAACCTAAGCCAGTGCCCCTCACACCTCTTGAGTCTGCCGTTGATTTGATTTGGTAGCTAAATAATTTTTCTTTCTGGTCGGTAGGAATGGGTTCGCCCTGATTGGTGAAGCATATCCTCACTTTGTTATTCTTCGTTATTGAAATATCCAAATCAATGGTGGTTCCTTTCCTGGCAAACTTAACCGCATTGGCCAAGAGGTTTTGAAAAGCAATACGGAGCATTTCCTCATCGGCTTTCACATACGCCACCGGGTCAGCCTTCAACTTAAACGACAACTTATTGTCCCCCAGTTGAGGTTCAAAAAGTTTCATCTTCATTTCCAACACCTCGCTTATGCTCACGATGGACTGTTTCAAAACAAAACCTTCCATTTGCGACCGCGACCAACGCACCAGACTATACAATAGAAAAGATACATTATTGATCTGCTCACCCAGTTTTGGCATATACGTTTTAAGCTCTGCTTCGCTCATCCCGCCACGCCCGTACAAATAAAGAATTCCCGATAGTGAATTCAAGGGGGTGACTACATCGTGCGACAGTATGGAGATTATCTTGTCCTTCTGTTCATTAAGTTCTTCCACCAAATTTTTCTGTTCTGCCAAATCACTGAATTGCAAAAAATTCATACGGCTTTTGCTCTCCAACACAACACCCACAATATGGATGTAAACAAAAATTGAAAACAGGTGAGGATACTGGGTAAAGTAAAATGGGTTGGGATTGATAAACTGCGAATATAAAACGAAGGCGAGCAGGCAAATTGAATTAAGAAGAAGCGCATATCGGAAGTTCAATCCGCTTGCTGTTACGGCCAATACATAAATGAGGAACAGTAAATTTGTTAAATAGTACGATGGCATCCTGGCAAAAGAAGCATTGATCATGGCCGATGCAAAAATCACCAGCGTGATAACAATAACATATAAAACTATTTTTTCGGAACTCGGCTTTTTAAAGGAGAGCCACATAATAGCACAAGCGAAAGCCAAAACGCAACCACGTGCAATGAACATGATAGGAAAATCCAAGTCCAAACCTTTAGAGGAATCAATCAGCAAGAAAAGCAAGAAGCCTAAAATCGTGATGAACGTAACCAGACGTAGAGAAGACAGATTGGAAGAATAAACAAATTGATTATATCGCTTCTCGGTCTGGTTTTCAAATTTCCAGATGTAAAAATATCGTGAAAAAAAATGCAAGTTTGTGATCTTTAAATTTTGTGCCGCGAAAATACTAATAAAATCAATTCTATGAAATTCGGAACCAAAGCAGTGCATGCAGGGGTTGAGCCCGATCCCTCCACGGGAGCGATCATGACTCCCATCTATCAAACCTCCACCTACGTGCAGGAGTCCCCCGCCAAACATAAAGGATATGCATACGCGCGTGGGGCAAACCCTACCCGCAATGCGTTGCAAAAAAGCATAGCCGCATTGGAAAACGGAAAATATGGAATTTGCTTTTCATCGGGCATGGGCGCTACCGATGCCGTGATCAAACTATTGAACCCCGGTGATGAAGTGATTACCAGCAACGATCTCTATGGCGGGTCGTATCGCATGTTCAAACGGGTGTTTGAAAAATATGGAATAAAATTTCACTTCATTGACCTGAGCGATGTAAACAACATGGGCCCTTACCTCAATGAGAAGACTAAACTTTTGTGGTTGGAGACTCCCTCCAATCCACTCATGCGCATCATTGACATTGGAGCCTGTGCCGCCTTTGCTAAAAAACACAATGCACTGGTGGCGGTTGACAATACGTTTGCATCACCCTATCTTCAAAACCCGCTTGCACTGGGCGCGGATATTGTCATGCACTCGGTAACCAAATACTTGGGTGGCCACAGCGATGTGATTATGGGCGCATTGGTGGTGAACGATGAAAAACTTTATCAGGACCTTGCCTTTATTGCCAACTCATGTGGTGCCGTGCCCGGGCCGCAGGATTCTTTCTTGGTGCTGCGCGGAATAAAAACCCTTCACTTGCGCATGGAGCGCCACTGCTTCAATGGAAAAAAAATTGCTGCGTATTTGCGCGGGCACGCAAAAGTTGGAAAAGTTTATTGGCCTGGCTTCAGCGATCATCCCAATCATGACATAGCCAAAAAACAAATGAGCGATTTTGGCGGCATGCTTTCCTTCACACTGAAAAACGACAACCTTGCCAATGCAACCAAACTGATGGAGAGCGTTCAATTATTTTCTTTGGCGGAATCATTGGGCGGTGTCGAGTCGTTGATCAACCATCCGGCTTCCATGACACACGCCAGCATTCCCAAAGAAGAAAGGATCAAAAATGGGTTGAGCGATTCACTGATACGATTGAGCATTGGTGTAGAGGATGTGGAAGATTTGATGGAAGATTTGGATCAAGCACTTTTGGGGGTATAATACTATATGGGAGTTCTGAAAATTCAATTATTTCCTTTTACAAACCTCATTCCTGTTTCTCCAGAGGAGAAATGATAAGCGGAAATTGAATTTTTAGAACGCCTCTATAAGGCTCAAATGGCCTTTGACTTGGATGCAATTTGCCCCAACCTTAAGTCTTTGATTTTTTTACAAAGCCTTTACCACCTTGTTTAATGCCGACCTAATTTTATGGATGAGGATTTATTTTCTTTTCCTTTTAGGAAGCCCAGCTTTTGCCAAAACCTCATTAGCTTTTACCAGCTTTTCAGGAAACAAAACCTTGTCCCTAAATTGTTCTAACCTCTTGTCGAAAACAATGACAGGCACTTTGGATTTATTCAATTCATCTATTGTCATATTGATATGGTGTTATAAGAAAAGCTTCATAGTCTTCCCCAATTATGAATTCTTCCCAACTATTGCTCTCAATCGTCAATGCAGTGGGTTGATAGATGGTATTCTCACAATAAATTCCGCTCCTGTGCTTTGCCCGCTGACCAACTCAATTTTTCCGCCCAAGCGGTCAGCCAACGTTTTTACGATAACCAAGCCCAATCCATTTGAACTTTCTCCACCGGTAGGCCGGGCACTTAATTTTTTAAATTTCTGAAAGAGGGATTTTTTGTCTTCCTCTGAGAAGCCTTGACCTTGGTCTTTTACCGAGATGCCAACAAATCCGGTTTGACCGCAATTGCTCACCACTATTT
>JAYVAI010000533.1:0-6699 GCA_043751075.1 Cyclobacteriaceae bacterium
TAAGGGCCTGGAAAAACTAGTGTGCAACCAAGCATAGTGCAGGTGAACGGAAGCCCCCAGGCATTGACATGAAACATGGGAACCACGGGGAGAACTACATCGGTTTCCATAAGGGAAATGTCGGTAAAAGAAAATACCATTGAGTGCAACACCAGCGAACGATGGGAGTAGAGCACGCCTTTAGGTTTGCCCGTGGTACCCGAAGTATAGCACATGGCAGCAGCCGTATTTTCATCGCCTTCAAAAGGAACATATTTATTTTCATCTCCGGTGGCAATCACCTTTTCGTAATCGAGCATTCCTTCGGGCACCGGTTGCCCTGCGTTGGCTATCACAATGATGTGCTTCACATTGATCTTGTTTTTGAATTTTTCAAAAAGCGGCAGCAATACCTGATCTACGATTATCGCTTTGTCGGTTGCATGGTTCACAATGTATTCGAGGTCATCAGGCGCAAGGCGCAAGTTGAGCGTGTGCAGCACGGCACCGAACGATGGCACACCAAAATATATTTCAAGGTGCTGATAATGGTTCCAACATAAGGTGGCCACGCGGTCGCCCGGCATCACACCCAATTGCTGCAAGGCAACGCTGAGTTTTTTGGCGCGCACAATAAAATCAGAATAGGTATATCGGTGAAGGGATTTATCGGGCAGGCGCGTGACGATTTGTTTTTTGCCGTGCAGGGTTTCGGCCCGCTTCATAATCATGGGCAGGGTAAGTTGGTAATCCATCATTAGTCCTTTCATAGAAAAATTGGGTTGTTTGTTTTGGAAGGTAATTGTGCATTAAGATTAACCAGTTTTTTTGAGAAAGGCAATTGCAACCAGTTGACGTAGCCACAGAATAGGAACGAGGATAACACAACGCGGATTTATACGGATTATAGTATTGGCGACTACCGGTGTTCCTCTATATCATAAAACCATTTTATCCGTACCCATCCGTGTTTACTTTTGGTATCCACGTCATCCGTGTTCTTAGCGCATAGCCACTGCTCCTCTTTGTCATATAACCATTTTATCTGTACCCATCCGCGTTTACTTTAGTATCAGTGTCATCCGCGTTCTGTTCTTAGCGCGTTCCGATGAATCCGGAAAAATGATCGGTGTCAATTCACTGCTTTGAACCTATATTTGTTTGCTATTCAAGATAGGATGAAACCGATTGGCATGAAACGGAAAAAAGTGGAATATGTGCAAGATGAAATTGTTTTAAAAGCATATACACTGATGCTTACCACTCGCGAAATGGCGGACACCTACGAGGGCAACAAAGACGTATGCAGCAGATATGTTCACAGTACATCAACGGGGCATGAAGCCATACAACTGGCAGCCGGCCTGCAACTGACGGGTGTTGATTATGCTTCTTTATACTATCGAGATGAATCAATGTTGTTGGCCATCGGGCTCTCGCCTTACGAACTCATGCTTCAGTTGATGGCCAAGCGCGATGACCCTTTTTCAGGAGGCCGCACATACTATGGTCACCCTGCATTGAAGCGCGAAGGCATGCCCACTATTCCCCATCAAAGTTCGGCCACCGGCATGCAGGCAATCCCGGCCACGGGCATGGCACACGGCATTTCTTATTTGGAGTCGCAAGGTTTGTTGAAAGGAAGTTCAAAACCAATTGTGTTGTGCTCGTTGGGAGATGGATCGGTTACTGAAGGCGAGGTAGCCGAAGCATTTCAAATGGCCGTGTTAAAAAAACTTCCCATTATTTATTTGATACAAGATAATGACTGGGGCATTTCGGCCACCGGCAACGAGATGAGGGCGATGGATGCATTCGAATATGCGGCCGGGTTCAAGGGGCTTGAGCGAAGAAAAGTTGATGGGTCTGATTTTGTTTCGAGCTACATCTGCTTGCAAGAGGCAATAGCATTTGTAAGAATTTTTCGAAGTCCTATTTTGATCCACGCCAAGTGTCCTTTGCTGGCCCATCATACTTCGGGTGTAAGAAAGGAATGGTACCGTGGCCACGACTTGCAATCACAACTTAAAAATGACCCACTTCCAAAATTAGAAAAGCAGTTGCTTGCGCGCGGGTTTAACAAATCTGACCTGACGAAAGTAAAACTAGAAACCAAAGAGAATGTAAGTTCGGAGTATTCAAAAGCAATTCATGCTGCCGATGCTGATCCGGTTGATTTTGATTCACATGAATTTGCTACAACACCGATTTTAAAAGAGGAGGGAAACCGTTCGCCAAAGAGTGGTGAAAAAATCCTCATGGTGGATGCGGCCCTTCATGCCATAGATGAAATTTTAAAAAAACATCCCGAAGCATTGTTCTATGGTCAGGATGTAGGTGCCCGTTTGGGTGGCGTGTTCAGGGAGGCAGCTACGCTCGCACAAAAATATGGCGATCACCGCGTGTTCAACACACCCATACAAGAAGCCTATATTGTTGGCTCTACGGCAGGCATGAGTGCAGTGGGCGCCAAGGCCATTGTGGAAATACAATTTGCCGATTATATCTGGCCCGCCATCAATCAATTAGTTACAGAACTATCCAAGAGTTGTTATCTCACCAAAGGAAAATTTCCAATTCAAACGTTGATCCGCGTGCCCATTGGTGCCTATGGCGGAGGCGGGCCTTATCACTCGGCAAGTATCGAATCAATGTTGCTTACCATCAAGGGCATTAAAGTAGTTTATCCATCCAATGCGACCGATATGAAGGGGTTGATGAAGGCTTCCTTTTATGATCCCAATCCGGTGGTGATGCTCGAGCACAAAGGTTTGTATTGGAGCAAACTTTCGGGCACAGCCGAAGCGAAAACCATTGAACCCGATGAAGATTATATTTTGCCTTTGGGAAAAGCCCGCGTGGTACTGGAAGCCAGCGAGGAAAAAATAAAATCAGGTGAGTCGTTGGTGATCATCACCTATGGCATGGGCGTGTATTGGGCGAAGGCGGCTGCGCTGGATTTTTCGGGGCAAGTTTCGATCATTGATTTACGAACGCTGAGCCCCATTGATTGGGATATGATTGTGGATTTCGTTAAGCTACATGGCAAAGCATTTATTCTCACCGAAGAACCGCTTCGAAATTCATTTGCCGAATCGCTGGCCGGAAGGATTTCCAAAGAATGTTTTCATTGGTTGGATGCGCCCGTGTGGACTCTGGGCTCAGCCAATATGCCTGCCATACCCTTGAACATTGAATTGGAAAAGATGATGTTGCCTTCTGCCGAAAAGGTGCGGATAGAGATTAAAAAACTTCTCGATTACTGAATGGCCTTACTCATGTGCTTAGGTTTTTCGCACCTGCCTACCGGCAAAGGCAGGCGCAAAGGCGCAATGTCGCAAAGGAAAGCACAAGGATTATTGGGGTCTGCGTAACTCCGATTATTAAGTTGAACGCACAAAAAAAGGTAGCGAACTTATCCGCTACCTTTTTCTATGGCTTTAGTCGTCTGACCGCTTTGAGCGGGCTTGACGACTGATCCGAACTTACTCAGCCACTACATTCACATTGATGGTATGTTTCACTTCTTTGTGAAGATCCAACACCACCGTGTAAGTGCCAAGCTGTTTGGGTTGCTCTTTGAAGTGTACTTTTTTACGATCCACATCAAATCCTTTTGCTTTTAATATATCCGCTACCTGCACGGCAGTGACAGCGCCAAAAATCTTTCCGCTTTCGCCTGCTTTGGTGCCGATCTCAACAACCATGTCACCAATTTTTGCTGCCAATGCTTCTGCATCCTGTTTTACCTTAGCTGCTTTGTGAGCTGCCTGGCGTATGTTTTCGGCAATCAACCTTTTGTTCGAATCGTTGGCAATGATAGCCGCCCCGATAGGTATCAAATAGTTTCTGCCATAACCGGGCTTCACTTTTACCGTATCATTTTTGTAACCGAGTCCTGTTACGTCTTGCTTAAGAATTATTTCCATAATGGTACAGGTTAGGATTATTTTAAGGTGTCGGCTACGTATGGAAGGATGGCAATATGACGAGCCCTTTTTACAGCCTGCGATACTTTGTTTTGAAACTTCCAGCTTGTGCCTGTAAGCCTGCGCGGCAATAACTTGCCTTGCTCGTTGATAAACTTCAAAAGAAAATCAGGGTCTTTATAATCAATATACTTGATTCCGTTTTTCTTAAAGCGGCAGTACTTTGCTTTTATTTCTGCGCGCTTGATGGGTTCGTTCATTAGTGTCATGATCTGGCGTCCTCCTTTCTTGTTACGGGTGATTTTTTGGTGCGGTTAAATTCTCCCTTGCGTCTGCGCTCGTTGTAAATAATCGCATGCTTGTCCAACACGGTGGTTAAAAAGCGCATGACCGATTCGTCTCGTCTGTACTCGGTTTCGAGTGTGTTGATCAAGTCGGAGGAAGTTGTCGTGAATTCGATGAGGTTGTAAAAGCCTGTGGACTTATTTTGGATGGGATAGGCCATCTTTTTAAGTCCCCACTTTTCTACATTAATGACCGATGCTTTGGCTTTGGTCAATACGTTCACAAATTTCTCGACAGCATCCTTTGCCTGGTCTTCAGACAAAACGGGATTTAAAATGAATACTGTCTCGTAGTTTTTCATGGGTTACATTATGTTGTTTAAAAATGAGGTGCAAATGTAGGCAAATAGGCCAAATTAGCCAACGGGCGAGAAAAAATATAAACCCTGGATAGGGCGCTCATTCATTTAAGCCCCAATCGTAGTTGATAAAGGAGATTTTTGCACCAGCCTTAATTTTTATAGGGGAATGTTTGTTTACAAAATCCTTCACCGATCCTCCATTTTTCAAAAAATCCATGCCGTACCAATCAAAGATCATGTTCAACTGAGGCGTCTCGGGTGTCACTTTGTTCCTGTAAGTATCGGAAAGGAACGCGGTGGTTTGTTTATTTAGTTGGGCATCCAATAGCTGAGCATCATAAGCTTGATTTAAAAGTATTGGGCACGACTTGCTGGCGCACACCAGGGCCATGTGTATGCGCGCATCGTCAAATTGCTTTCTTAGTTTGATGTGCTCAATGTTGTTTAAATCCAATTTCTCTTTGCCGATCAGAATGAATTTTATATCCCACGGTGTGTTCACAAAAGGGATTTGAATGCGGGTACCAATGTCTTTGATGCTTTTTATTGGATAATAGCGGACGATCAACTTGATGGTAAAGGCATTGTATGCGTTTATCCAATAGGCCATCTGCTCATTTTTGTTCCAGCTTTTTTCGTTGGGAGGGTTCTTGGTAAGAAGCGTCAAATAACTACCTAACTGTGCAGAATCTTTAGCGAAGCCCTTGTAATCGACTTTGCCATTGGGCGAAACGTATTTTTTTAAAAGCCCGTCAAAAATTTCATGGGTAGGAGCGTTGCTTTGCGATTGCGCGTTTGAGCAGATGAACACCAGAAAAAAAATTGAAAGACAAAGTTTAATTGTTCTCATTGTGATTTTGAGTTGTGATCGTAGTGTTTAGAAACGCAAAATTAAAGCGCAATGGCAATTTAAAATTGCCGCTTAGCTGACGGTAGAAACAAAAAACTACTTGACCACAAACTGAATGGTTCCCATGCGGTAGCCATCGGTAAACATTTCCACCGTGTAGGTGCCTGCCGTGTATTCCGAGCCTTTGTCGTAAACGAATGTCAATTTCTGCCCGGTGTTGTCAAATAAAATTTCCTGTGCGGCTGTGTAAAACTCCTCTTTGCCGTTGAGCATGAATGTGCCCGATCCCTTGGTGGTATCGAAAATAGGTTGACCGTTTTCATCGGCCATTCGGATCAGTATTTTCTTCCCTTCAATGGGCGCCACTTTATTTTCGGCTATGGTAAACTCCACTTTTATTTTTTCGGTTTGCCGTTTTCTAAAAGGTGGTTCACGTTCTTTTCCTTTTTCATTCACAGAAGCGACCAAAATATTTTCTGCTTTAAGCTGCGATGCAAGGGCAACTTTAGAGGCTAATTCCTCTTTGTTTTTATTCACCTTGACAAGAGAATCGCTCAACACATTTTGTTTGGTTTTTAAATTCCTGTTCTCCGAAAACAATTCTTTGTTCACGGATTTTAGCTTCTCTATTTCATCGTCTTTGGTTTTCAGCAATTCCTCATAGCCTGCCAGGCGGTCTTTTAATTCCTTGATGGCCTTGGTGCTGCGGTTGTTGCTGCGCTTGAGCTCCGCCTGGACTTCTGCCTTGGCTTTTTCAAGATCAGCCACATTGCCACCCAATTTCTTTATCTCTTCAATCTTTTGCTCGAGTTCCAATTTCACATCGCTGAGGTGTTGCATGGTGGTGGCCAGGTCTTCCTGCGAGGTGGCCAATTGCTCGGTCACTTCAACTTTATTTTTATAGTCGAAATATATCTTTATGCTTTGCACGATCACGATGATCAATAGCAGCGCAATGATGACGCTCGCCTTATTGCTTTTTTTTGGTGGTTCGATGGAAGGAGGCTGGTTCATAGTTGTAATTATTAGGCAAATTTAGCCTTATTAAATATTCTTTTAATGAATATGCAGAGGCAAAGTGCGATATGGCTGGAACCAAAGTATCCCTAAACATTTCAATTAACGGTCGATTTTTTTCGGTTCCTCAAAAATTCAGATGACTTAAATCCTATCCATCCACACAACAAGCCTATCAAGCCTCCAACAAAAATATCCCCCGGATAGTGGACCCCCAAATAAATGCGGGTGTACGTCATCAGCAATGCCCAAATAAAAATAATCCACACCCATCGATA
>JAYVAI010000534.1:0-6695 GCA_043751075.1 Cyclobacteriaceae bacterium
GCTCCTGTGATGATTTTGGATGAACCCACCGCAGGGCTCGATCCCGTCTCGGTAGAAATCCTGAAAGAAAAAATAATATATGAACGAAGGATCGGCAAATTGATGATCATCTCCTCCCATATACTCAGCGACCTGGACGAGCTAACCACGGAGATGATTTACATCTTTGAAGGAAAAGTGCAGTATAACAACTCCATAGATTCATTAAAGCATGAGACGAACGAAACGAAACTGAACAAGGCCGTGACAACAATGATAAAACAGAAAGAATTGTTGGCATCCATAACCGAACAAAAATGACACGTGTGATACGCTATATTTTTAAAGACATTTTGCAAACCCGGTTCATTCTGTTTTACACCGGATTTTTATTGCTCAGCACCTTTGCGCTTTTTCAGTTCGATAGCGATTTCGGAAAAGTGGTGCTGAGCCTTCTGAATATTGTGCTTATGGTGGTGCCGCTGATAAGCGTGGTGTTTGCCACCATTCATTTTTATAGCTCCTACGAATTTATTGAGTTGATGGTGGCGCAACCCCTCAACCGAAAAGTTATTTTTCTGAGTGAATACGTAGCCGTGGCATCATCGCTGTGCATCGCTTACCTGATTGGCGTTGGCATTCCCTTTATCATGTTCGGTGCTGGTTATTATGTTGTTTCACTTTTGGTGACGGGCGTTTTTCTCACGCTCGCGTTTGTCTCGCTGGCTTTTTTATCATCGGTGCTCACCCGCGACAAATCAAAGGCCATCGGCATTGCGCTGCTGTTTTGGTTTTACTTTTCATTGATTTATGACGGCCTGTTGCTTTGGATAATGTTTAGCTTCAGCGATTATCCATTGGAAAAAATAACACTCACACTCATTGCATTCAATCCCGTTGACCTGGCCCGTATTATTATGCTGTTGCAATTGGATATCTCGGCTTTGATGGGATACACGGGAGCCTTTTACAAGAATTTTTTTGGCAGCAACATCGGCATATTGTTTTCACTTTCTACACTTTTCCTTTGGGCCATCGTGCCCCTGTTATTGGCTGTAAGGATATTTGAGAAGAAGGATTTGTAGAGGAATCACGAAATTGAAGTGTTCCGGTAAAAAGAAGGAGGATTTACAAATCGAAAGTCAACTGTGAGGAAATAAAAATCGGTTTTCCTAACTTTGCGTTATGCCTGAGATCAGCCGGTTTTATGGAATTATTGTAAGGATGTTCTTTAACGACCATTTGCCTCCCCATTTTCACGCTTCATACTCAGAGTACAGTGCTCAAATTAATATTTACACTGGAGATGTAATCAGTGGTGAGTTACCACGAAGAGCTCTTAGGCTGGTGCAGGATTGGACAGAGATACACAGAGACGAACTGATCAACAATTATTCCGAATCTCAAAAAGAGGGAGGTATAATCAACAAAATTGAACCTTTAAAATAATGTACAGGATTACAGAAATAATAACTATTGAGCCGTATCAAATAACAGCCAGATTTAATTCTGGGGAAATAAGGATGATTAATTTCCTGCCCTTGGTTGAGAAATTCACCGCATTAAAAGACCCCAAGGTATTTGCTAAGGCCAAGATTGACAGCTTTCCTACTATTTCATGGGACGACCTTGCCTTCATCCGTGAATTAGATGGTACAATAAAGACTTGCCCATTAGATTTCAGCCCCGAAACTCTATATCTGTTGAGCGTAGCTCAAAGCAACTGAAATTCTCAAGCACAATGTGGAATTGTCTTGGGGCAGTTCGGAGCGGAGACTATGATTCTAATTTAGAATGACCGCTCAAGCCATTCAATTGCACCACTATCAACTTTCCATTTGAAATTTGTTAGAGGAATGGTAGCTTCAATAACTTAACCAATCACACCATGAAAAAAATATACTTTCTCATTGCCCTTGTCTCGGCTGGTGCCGTCATGATGGCCACCACAACTAAGAACACCACGTTGCCTGAAGGTTACCTCACCCCGGCCCTCTCCACAGGAGAGGGGGATTTTGAAAATGGAACACCCGAAATCAAATCCATTAGCGCGCTGGCCTTCGGACCCGATGGGGTTTTGTTCATTGGCGACTCTAAGTCTGCTTCCGTTTTTGCCATTGCCACCACCGACAATCAGAAAAACGAAAAAGGGATCGCAGTCGAGATGAAGAAATTTGATGCGAAAGTAGCGGCCGCACTTGGCACTACAGTAGAAAACATTTCCATTCAAGACATTGCCGTGAACCCAATATCCAAAAAAGTTTACTGTGCCGTGCAGCTCAACGATGGGAGTTTTGCTTTGCTGCGTATTGAAGGCGAAAATTTGGTTGCCGTCAATTTAAAAAATATAAACTTCTCATCGGTGCCTATCACCAACGCCCCAGCAGAAGATGCGAAAGACCAACGCGGCCGCCCTCTGCGCGGAAATTCTATTACCGATCTTGGATTTTACGATGGAAAAGTTTTAGTGAGCGGCCTATCCAATCAGGAATTCAGTTCCACTTTTTTAAGCATTCCCTTTCCCTTCACCAAGCAGCAAGACCGATCATCGCTCGAAATTTATCATGCTGCGCACAAGCAGTATGAAACCAATGCACCCATACGCACCTTCACTACGGCTGAAATCAATGGCAAAAAATATTTGATTGCCAGCTACACGTGCACACCGTTGGTTTTATTTCCGTTGGAAGACCTGAAACCCGGCACACACGTGAAGGGCAGAACGGTGGCCGAGATGGGAAGCGGCAACTCCCCTTTGGACATGATCACCATGAAGAAGGGCAATGAATCTTTTCTGCTGATGGCCAACTCATCGCGCCCTGTTTTTAAAGTGAAATACAAAAGCATTGAAAACTTCCAAGGCTCATTGACAACGCCTGTGGAAGAAAACTTTGCCACGGCCGGTGTTGATTTTGTTTCGCTGCCTGTGATGAATGTGGTGCAACTTGAAAAATTGGACGATACCCAATTCATTTTGTTGCAGCGCAAAGCCAATGGCGATCTTGATTTGTGGACGGGCGGAGAGCGATATTTGTAATCAGTAAAAAATAAATTAAAGAGGCTGTCTCAAATTATTTGGGATAGCCTTTTTCATTATGCAAGAATGTCAATCAATTCCCTGTGTCGATTTCTTTCTATCGCTTACGCTGATTTTTATTTTATCTGCTTGCGGCAATCAGGAAAACAAACCGCCACTCGTGCTGGGCTGGGAAAATAACCGGGCGGTTTCAGTGAGCATTTCCAAGTCAATCGTTTCTGAAATTCCTGATGATAGTTTGCAATCCATTCAAATCACCGTGGGGGATTCTCTGAACCAATCCATGCTTGGCGAATGGAGTAACAAGGGAAACAATTTCATTTTCAATCCGATAGTTCCCTTTACCCGTGGCAATCAGTATCATGTTATCTATCGGGAAAAAATCATTGGGGAGTTTAATGTTCCTTTCAACCCCGATTCCAAAAAGCCCACACTTTCCATCTATCCATCGCAGGACACCCTGCCGGAAAATATTTTGAAAATGTATTTCCATTTTTCAGAACCGATGGTTGAAGGACAATCGCTCGGCCATATTTATTTACAAAACAAAAACGGAGATACCCTTTCGGGGATTTTTTTGGAATTGCTGCCTGAACTCTGGAACGATGAGGGCACCCTGCTCACGCTATGGTTCGATCCCGGAAGGATCAAACGCGATTTGATACCCAATCAACAAATGGGCAACCCCTTGCAAGATGGTGAGGCATACACGTTGCATGTTTCGGGAAAATGGAAAAGCAAAGATGGATTGGAGTTGAGCGAAAGTTATTCCAAAAAATTTGTTGCCTCCAAGCGCGATGAAATAATTCCTGACATCAACGGGTGGAGTTTGATCACACCACAAAGCGGAACGGTGTCCCCACTCTTGATCGCCTTCAATGATTTGTTGGATTTTAGTTTGATCCAATCCACCATTCAGATTTTGGATGAAAATAAAAAAGTTTTAGCTGGAGAAATCCAATTGATGAAGGAGGAGGCAGCAATTATTTTCGCACCGGCCAGCGCGTGGAAGAAAGGCAACTATGTGTTGCAGGTGGAGCCGCGCCTCGAAGACTTAGCGGGCAACAACCTCTCCCGGCCATTCGACCGGGATTTGAAAAAAGAGCAGGCAATGATAGAGAAGAAAAATTACGAGAGGGGTTTTGCTGTTGAGTAGTTCAACGTTTCACCACAGAGGCACAGAGAGGGGCAAGACCTAAGTGAAAACTCGGTGAACTCTCTGTGGTTTATTTGTAACGGAGCATCGTGCCCGAAAACGGGAGACGATGCAGGGCAAAAGAAAACCTGGGTTCAGACAAGGAGTTCCCTCACCACCTCTCCCTTCCCATCGGGCGTAGTATAAAATGGCCGCTTCTCAATTTCATAATTCGTTTCGGGCGCAAGGCCCAGCGCATGATAAATCGTTTGATGTATCCCGGCAATCTTCACCGGGTTCTCAATTGTTTTGCAGGGCCGCTCATCGGCAGTCTTGCCATACACAAAACCTTTTTTTATCCCACCGCCAAACATCAGTATCGAGCAGCCATCGGTGAAGTGGCGGTGCATGCCATAAAATTTTAACTCGGATAAAATATCTGGTTGGTCCACTTGCTCCAGCACTTTCAAATCAGGGCGGCCTTCCACCATCATGTCGCGGCTAAACTCACTCGCGAGGATGACCAACGTTCTGTCCAACCGCCCGCTCTTGTCCAAATCTTTTATCAATTGTGCCACCGGTGCATCAATCATTTTCTTCATGCCCTCCATGCGCGTGTGGCCATTCTCATGCGTGTCGAAACCCATGAACGGTTCATACTCGGTGGTCACGCTGATGAAGCGCGCACCTTGCTCCGCCAGCCTTCGCGCCAGCAAACATCCAAACCCAAAGCGGCCCGTGTTGTACGTATCAAAAACTTCTTTCGGCTCTTGGCCCAGGTCAAACGCTTTCGCTTCGGGCGAGTTGAGCAGCGCGTAGGCTTGCTCCATCGAGCGCTTCAGCGACTCACGCTGATAGTCACTTCCAAATTCCCCCATCGGACTTTTGTTGATCAGCTCGTTGTACAATTTGTTGCGAGCCTCAAACCGTTTCGCATCCATGCCAACAGGAGGCCGTACACTTTCCAACCCCTGACTTGGGTCGGGAATAAAAAATGGCCCGAACTCATTTCCCAAAAACCCAGCCGTATGAAATGCTTTTAACTCTTCCGCCTCGCCCACTGTGAAGCGTTGCCCGATGTCGATGAAAGCCGGTATCACCGGATTGTTCGCGCCCAATTCTTTTGCAATCCACGAGCCTATGTGCGGGGCCGCCACAGTTTGTGGTGGCTCGTAGCAAGTGTGCCAATGATACTGATGCCGCGAGTGGAGTATGTGTCCGAGGTCGCCCGCCACATACGAGCGTATCAGCGTGCCCTTGTCCATCACGCTGCCTATCGCTTGCAGCCCTTCCGAAAAATTAATTCCATCCAGCGCAGTCGGCAACGACTTGAACGTGCTCAGCACACGGGTGCCTTCCATTCCTTTTTCAAAAGCAGTGTATCGTTTGGGGTCGAATGTTTCCGTGTGGGCCATGCCGCCCGCCATCCACAACAAGATCACCGTGTCCGCAGAAGATGGCCGAGCAACTTTGCTCACACATCCGTTAAGCAACCCTGCCACAGGCGCACCCGCAGCCAAGGCCGCCAACGTAGCCGCACTGGTTTTTTTTAGAAATTCACGCCTGTTCCAAGTGGGGTTCAAAGCAATGGGTTTTTCATTTAGAATCATCACTAAGAGAAACTTTCAAAATAACTTGTACCCTTTCGGGCTTAGAAAAAAAATCTTGGGCGGCCCCCCGAAACGGGGCTGGGATATCCGTTCCAAGTCCGACCACGCATGAAATCCACCGCGCTTCGGGCTTTCCACTACTATCCCTGGCCGAAGTACATCGTACATAAATTGTACAAGTTATTTTGTCAATTTCAATAAGTTCTTTATCGATCCAGAAATTCAATAAGTATATCCGTGTCGCATAGTATTAACCCCGCTTCTTCCATGACAGATTTCGTAGGTGCTCTTTGCTGATCAATTGTCCTTTCATGGAGCCAGCATAACTTAAAAACTCTTCCTTTGATTTAAACTTACTTTTGGGGAGTGATTTCCTTTTTGATTCAGCAGATGCCTCTCTCTTCCCACTCTCTAATAAAGCAGCCAATTCTTTCACGAGCTTAAAATTTTTTTTTCTTTTGAAATTTAATACTAATGTCTCCATGCTTCGAATTTACAAAAATTTATAATAGTGTTAGTGAGCCATGGTGTATTTCAAAATTACACGGTTGCAAATCATAAGGCCGTCCCTATGGGACTTATCTTGCCACATCTTACATACCTACCATAAGATCGTCCTTACAGGACTAAAGCCCCCTCGGGGCGAACTTATGGTAGAACGAATTCATTCAATTGTGAACATAGCTCCGTAGGAGCGGCCTTACTCGCAGTAAACTTTGAAAAGTACCTATGTATTTTTGAAATACACCTGTACGCCATGCCGCCAACATCCACAACAAGATCACCGTGGCCACAGAAGATGGCTGTGCCATTTTGTTCACACATCCGTTCAGCAGCCCCGCCACAGGCAGATAGCTTTTTTACCCTTCATAGATCTGTTGAAGAAACATTAAACTCCTACTGAACAATAATCTTCATCACTGGTAAATAAGCA
>JAYVAI010000535.1:0-6656 GCA_043751075.1 Cyclobacteriaceae bacterium
TTGGGCCTTAGGTGTAGTTATGGAAAGATGTTCACCCACCAGTTTGTTCATGAGCGTAGACTTCCCCACGTTGGGTTTACCTACAATACTTACAAAACCGGCTTTAAACACAGATGACATAGTTTCTGAAAAAAGAAAAACCCCTGACAGTTAATCGGGGGTTTTGTAGTAGCGGGGACAGGACTCGAACCTGTGACCTTTGGGTTATGAGCCCAACGAGCTACCAACTGCTCCACCCCGCGATTTAGAGGCACAAAAGTAGGTCGGCCATGGTTAAAAAACAAATCCAAATAAAATAAGATACCTGCTTACAAACCTTTTGCTAATTTGAGAAGTTGAATCCAATTCTATGACCATCGACTTACGAAGCGATACCGTTACCAAACCCACCCCTGGCATGCTTCAGGCCATGATGCAGGCAGAAGTAGGCGATGATGTGTTTGGCGAAGACCCAACCGTAAAAAAATTAGAGCAAAAATGCGCTGCCTTATTGGGGATGGAGGCAGCCGTATATTGTCCATCGGGCACCATGACCAACCAGATCGGCATAAAAATCCTTACCCAACCCTACGAGGAGGTGATCTGCTACAAAGGCTCTCACGTTTACAAATATGAAGGCGGTGGACTGATGGGCAATAGCCACGTGAGCGTAAAACTTTTGGAAGGAAACCGTGGCCGGCTGTCATTAGAGGAAATCAGTGCGGGCATCAATAGTGACGATGCACATTATCCTAAAACTTCGGTGGTCGCACTGGAAAACACGGTGGTGCGAGAAGCCGGAAGCTATTACACGCTCGATCAGATTGCTGCCATCAGCAAGCTTGCACGAAGCAAAGGGCTAGCCATGCATTTGGATGGAGCGCGGTTTTTCAATGCCATAACCGAGACGGGCGATATTGCCGGTGACTATGGAAAATATTTTGATACCATTTCCATTTGTCTTTCAAAAGGATTGGGGGCCCCGGTGGGATCGGTGCTGCTCTGCAAAAAAGAATTGGAGCCAAAGGCCCGCAGGATAAGAAAGGTTTTTGGTGGTGGAATGCGGCAAGCAGGTTTTATTGCCGCTGCAGGACTCTACGCGCTGGAGAATAATATTTCCCGATTGAAAGAAGATCACGAAAGAGCGCAAAAATTATCCAAAGAGTTGAACGCATTATCGTTTGTGAAATCGGTGATGCCCGTTGACACCAACATCATCATCTTTGAACTGGATGGTGTAACCCCGGAACAATTTTTATCCAAACTTGCCGGGCACAACATCAAAGCACTTGCCTTTGGCCCGGCACAAATCAGGTTGGTCACGCATCTTGATTTTAGCGATGGAATGTTGGACAAGACCATTGAAGTATTTAAAAAAATTTAGTAAGCCATTGGATACAATTTCAATGTTAGATTCAAAATCTCCTCTTGCCGAACGCATGCGGCCTTCCAAACTCGAAGACCTGATTGGTCAGGAGCACTTGGTTGGTGAAAACGGAATCATCCGCAAGGCGATTCAAACCGGCAACGTGCCTTCCATGATTTTGTGGGGGCCGCCCGGAGTCGGGAAAACAACCATAGCAAACATAATCGCCAACGAGGTGAAGCGGCCGTTTCACATGATCAGCGCGGTGAGTGCCGGAGTGAAAGATGTGCGCGAGATCATTGACCAGGCCAAGCGTGCCAGCCGGGTGATATTATTTATTGATGAGATACACCGCTTCAACAAATCGCAGCAAGATGCATTGTTGGGTGCGGTAGAAAAAGGAGTCATCACCTTGATTGGGGCCACCACCGAAAACCCTTCGTTCGAGGTGAACTCGGCATTGCTGTCGCGATGCCAGGTTTATACCTTGAAAGCATTGAGTGAACCTGACCTCATCAACTTGATCGCACAAGCTCTTGGCAAAGATGATGAGTTGAAGAAAAGAAAAATCAACATCAAAGAGCATCAGGCATTGCTCAATATTTCGGGTGGCGATGCGCGTAAAATTTTGAACCTCGTGGAATTGATCTGCGAGTCGGTGGCCGATCCTGTTGAGATCACTGATGAGGTGGTGATGAATGTAGCACAAAAGCACATAGCCATCTACGACAAAAGCGGTGAGCAGCACTACGATATTATTTCCGCGTTCATCAAATCCATCCGCGGCAGCGACCCTAATGCGGCTGTGTATTATCTCGCACGCATGATTGAAGGAGGCGAAGATGTAAAATTCATTGCACGCAGAATGGTGATCCTGGCCTCAGAAGATATTGGCAACGCCAACCCAACAGCTCTTGTGATGGCCACTACCACGTTTCAGGCCGTGAACGTGATCGGCTACCCTGAGGCGCGTATCATTCTTTCGCAATGCGCCATTTATCTCGCTTGCTCGCCAAAGAGCAACGCCAGCTACATGGCGATAGAAAAAGCGTTGAGCGCGGTGAACGAAACGGGCGACCTTCCTGTGCCGCTGGCCATACGCAATGCGCCCACCAAATTGATGAAAGACTTAGATTATGGAAAGGGATATCAATATGCTCACGACTTTCGCAATAACTTTGTGGCGATGGAGTTTCTTCCCGATGCTGTTAAAGATGCCAAATTTTATGAGCCTGGAAAAAATGCCCGCGAAGAAGAGTTGAGAAATTATTTAAGGAAATTGTGGGGAGAAAAGTATAACTATTGAATAAGGAGAATGGCTTTGATGTTTTTGAAGATGATTACCGTTGGAGCTATCAAAACAAATAGGTGAACCTGGTATAGCGGCTAATCTTATCA
The DNA here is from genome assembly GCA_043751075.1 of Cyclobacteriaceae bacterium. Taxonomy (GTDB): domain Bacteria; phylum Bacteroidota; class Bacteroidia; order Cytophagales; family Cyclobacteriaceae; genus ELB16-189. Next base: position 2,744 of record JAYVAI010000535.1, read on the forward strand.
ATTGGGCTTAGTAAAAATTTATACCTTTGGAAAAAGTAAAAAATGAAAACTATAACTGGAATTTATCATAATGGACAACTAAAATTGAAAAGGCCCTTGAGAACGAAGAAGCCTTTAAAAGTTACCATGACTTTTGAGGAAGAACCAAAATCACGCCTAGCGATTTCTGATTTTTCATTCCTTGAGAGTCAGGAGTTGTTGAAAGATTATAAAGGTTCATTCTCTGAGGAAGTGGTAGCAGAAAGACGTAGCGCATTATGAATGTGTTTTTTGATACGTCATCTTTATTCAAGCTTTATCACCGAGAGAGTGGGACTGTGGAATTAATGAATTTGTTTAGTGAAGTAGGAATTGAGATAATTTATTTGGCTGAGATTACTAAGGTTGAATTTAGCTCTGTCGTTTGGAAGAAATGCAGAAAGAATGAGATTGATGAAAATTTGGCCATTCAATTAATCCAGAGGTTTGACAAAGATTCGGTTAAATTTAGTTATGTATCGGAGGGTCAACTGCTGCGACAAAAAGCTAAAGGATTGATTGGTAGGTATTGGAGAAAGGGCCTTAGAACTCTAGATTCGATCCAATTGGCCTCTGCATTGAAGGTTCAGAAACGGATTGGGATATTTTTAACATCTGATAAATTGCTATCAGAGATATCACAAATTGAAGGGTTCGTTGTAAAATAGAAAGTAGCCTAAATGCAACGACTACTATTCGAACATTCTCCTTTTTTCATCCTGCTCTGCGTGGTCGCAGGCCTGGGCTATGCCTACGTGCTTTACAATTCGCATTACACCTGGAGCAAGCGCACCAACCAGTTCTTGTTTGCGTTGCGCACGGTAGTTGTTTTTTTTATTGCCTTCCTATTGCTCGGCCCCATCCTCAGGCTTATTACCAATGAATACGAAAAGCCTTCGTGGGTGTTTTTGATAGACAACTCTTCTTCCGTGGGTGAAGTGATGGACTCTGTGGCGCAGACGAGATTGGGCAGCGCACTTGATAAAACAAAAACAGATATTGAAAGTGCCGGATACGAAGTGAAGTGGAAAGACCTTACGGGAAATGAAATCGCCCAGATAAAAGCAAGCGCAACAGCCTCTGATCTCAACAAAGGCATTCAAAATATTGTGCACGAATTTGAAGGGAAAAACTTAGCCGGAGTGGTACTTGTTTCCGATGGCATTTACAACTCGGGGGCATCGCCACTCTACACACCCGTGCGTGTGCCCATCTATTCGGTGGGATTGGGTGACACCACTGCGCGCATGGATTTGGTTTTGAAAAATGTTGCCTTCAACAAAGTGGCCTATCAGGGAAACAGATTTCCTCTCAAAGCACAAGTACTAGTGCAGGGAATGGAAAATCTGGATGTGTTGGTAACGGTATTGAAGGATGGAAAAGCAGTGGCCAATCAACAAAAAAATACAGGCACAAAATCATTGGTTGATTTCGATTTCCAATTGGATGCCATTGACAAAGGAATTCAACGCTATGACATTTCTATAAAACCACTCGCCCAGGAAAATAACGTGCGCAACAATGCCGTGAGTGTTTTTATTGACGTGGTGGACGGCAAAAAGAAAATTGTGCTCATCGCACCGGCACCGCACCCGGACATTAAAGCACTGCGGGCGGTGGTGGAAAAAAATTCCAACTATGAGTTTGTGGTTCATATCCCTGGCGTGGCCCAAGCAGATGCTGCCTATTTGAAACCCGATGGTGCCGAACTTTTTATTTTCCACCAGGCAGTGGATCAGGCAAACAAAACTATGGCGATTTTCAATTCCATCTATAAAGGTTCGGCCTCCATACTTTTAATGATCGGCAACCAAACCAATTTGCGACAGCTTGCGGCCAACAAAGTGCCCATTCAATTTGAGTTCAACGGCCAATGGGACGATGTTACACCCATCATCAACAATGAGTTTCGCGATTTTGGTTTTTCCGAAAACACCAACGGGGTTTTCGCGCGCTACCCGCCCGTGCAGGTTCCGTTCGGAAAGTTTACCTATCCGCCCAAAGCAAAGGTGCTCCTGTATCAGCGCATCGGCAGCGTGACCACCGACAGGCCCCTGTTGTTGACATGGGAAGAGGACAATCAAAAAATTGCCGCGCTGATCGGTGAGGGCCTGTGGCGTTGGCGCCTGAGTGAGTTTGCCGACAATGGCAACACCGACATGTTTGACGACCTATTTTCGAAGCTCGTTCAATACCTCAGCACGCTGGAAGACAAACGAAAGTTCCGCAGCTTTGCGTTGCAAAATGAATTTTCTGATTCCGAGCCAGTGGTGATCGAGAGCCAGGTTTACAATCATTTGTTTGAGTTGGTTTATGGCAACACCATACAATTGCAATTGCGCGATGAACAGGGAAAAGTTTCCAACTATAGTTATACCACCAGTCCGGGCGGTTCGCGCTATCGCATGGGCGGATTAAAAGAAGGCGTGTACCTGTTCAAAGCAACCACCAAACTCAACGACAAAACGGAAGAGGTGAACGGCCAGTTTTTGGTGAAGGCACAAAACATGGAAGCACAAAACCTGACTGCCGATTTTGGATTGCTCAGAAAACTTTCATCGGAAACGGGTGGCAAGTTCTACAAGGCCGATGCGCTTGCTTCGTTGGCGGTAGATGTTTCCAAAACAAAAGCAGCCAGCCTCATCCATTCAGACGAAACGTTCAATCAACTGATCAATTTGAAGTGGGTATTTTTCCTTCTCCTCACACTGATTTCTGCCGAGTGGTTTTTGAGAAAGTATTTGGGGGCGTATTGAGTTGATAAGGTTTTTTAACGCAAAGGGCGCGGAGGTGCGCAGAGGTGGTTTGATAAATTATTTTGGCTGGAGTGGCCTTCCGCTGTTTTTAAGAAATTATTTGGGATGTATTGATAGCGGAAAGAAATCGATCACCACTTCATCATTCGATATTCTTAATTCATCATTCGATATTCAAATTTTGATTTTTGATTTTTGAAGTAGGGTTCGTTTAACTTTTTGGATTCTGGCTACTCCAAATCTATACCATAATCCACTGGGTCTTTGCCCATATTCTTTATCCGTTTTATCACTAAGGAATTTCCACTTGGCGATGTGGTGTCCCCCACGGAATAGGCCAGTGCTCTTAGGTAGATGCCTTCATGCCTCACTTTTGCCAACTGTATATACTGAATTCGAAGCTTATCAAATTCACCCAAGTCCGCTACCTTCCAGTGATCAGAGGTGTTGCGCTCATAAAGTTCAGCAGAGTCTTGTTCAAACGTGATGTAGCCCTCTACGGTAAAGAGCGATGACCGCTTGTGAAGTGTATATCGCCAGTCTGTAGTAATGGGTTTAAATCCATTATCGCACGGGAGCAATTCATCATTACCGCGAGTGATAAAAAACATTTCTTCATGGCTATCGTCTGATTTTTTAAATCGCAAGTAACTGCCTTCACAATAAGTGCTCAATTCGTGCAGGCAAATGCCCAATTCCTTGTTTGCAAACCCAGTATGAGTAGAGTACAAACCATAACTGGTTGGTCCGCCTGCCTTGTTCGCTGATACAATTGATTCTTGAAGTTTATAGTATGAGTCGATACCAAGGGCTCCACTCTTCAAAGACAGTTCAAAACTAATGATGGCATCATTTGTCAACCATCTGCCTTCGTAGGTTGCCCATTCATCGTCCGAAACAGTCAGCACGGAGAAAGGGTCTTGCCGCTTTTTTTCATTAGCGGTGCATGCATACAACAGGAAGAGGAGCAGCATTTTTTTCATGATGATATTCTCTTAGTTTTTTATCCTTCTCATATAGTCCAAAAGTATTTCATAAAACCCCACAGGTTGCTCCTCCAAAATTTCGTGCCCACATTTCTCTATCACGTGCATTTCGCTGAACCGTAAACTTTCTTTTTGACATTCTGTGCTTTGCAA
>JAYVAI010000536.1:0-6653 GCA_043751075.1 Cyclobacteriaceae bacterium
TCCAGCTCAGCGCGTTCTATTTTTGTTAAGGTAACTTTATACTTTGCCATAGTTTTTTGACAAAGATATAAAATTTATATTACGTCATATTATGCGTGACGTGATACTAGCTGTTTGAATTGATTTTCGTAAATCAACTTTACCATTGTCCAAACCTCCTCGCCCAATTTCATGGCCAAAGTGTGGGTATTGAAATCCTCCAGCGTTGTTATCATAACTAAAATAATTTAGTTAATGCCCTAACCCCCTATGCCCAGTGCCCAACTCCTACATTCTGACTTCTAAATTCTGACTTCCTCTACTAACTACTATCTCCTAACTACTCACCACTGATTCTCACGCATTCACTTTGTCTTTCTGTATTTTCTTTTTGCCGGCCTGCTTTTCAAGGTATTGATATATTTTTCCCGCTATGTCAACTTTGGTGGCACCTTCAATTCCTTCCAGGCCTGGTGATGAGTTCACTTCTATTATTAGCGGACCTCTCTTGGACGGCAGCATGTCCACACCGGCCACGCCCAGGCCCATTTTTTTTGCTGCTTCAATGGCCGCATGTTTTTCGTGGCGGTTCAACTTCACCACCGTGGCCACTCCACCACGGTGCAAGTTCGACCTGAACTCGCCTTCGCGTGTTGCCTGCCTGCGCATGGCACCTACCACTTCACCATTTACAACAAAGGCACGGATGTCGGCACCCTTCGCTTCTTTGATAAATTCTTGCACGATGATGCGCGTCTTCACGCCATGAAATGCTTCGATCACCGATTGCGCTGCTTTTTTATTTTCGGCAAGCACCACTCCCAGGCCTTGTGTGCCTTCCAAAAGTTTTATTACCACGGGCGGCCCGTCCACCGCTTCAATGATGCCCTCGGTATTTTTTGTGTAATCCATGAAAATGGTTTTGGGCAAACCGAGCCCGGCCCGCGAAAGGATTTGCAGGCACCGGAGTTTATCGCGCGACCGTATCAAGGCCTGTGACTCCACTGCGGTAAAAACTTTCATCATCTCAAATTGGCGCACCACGGCAGCACCGTAAAAAGTAACAGAGGCACCGATGCGCGGTATGATGGCATCGAAGTAATCGAGCTTGCGGCCATTGTACCACACCATCGGGCTTTTCTTTTCGATCAGCAGTACGCATTTCATGTGGTCTATGATTTCCACTTTGTGCCCGCGCTTTTCACCGGCTTCCTTCAAGCGCCTGGTGGAATACAGTTTTGAGTCCCTCGATAGTATGGCAATGTTCATGCTTCTTTGCGTTTGGTGAGGTATGACAGATCTTTTTGGTCCACATCAATCAAAAATCTTTTTCTTAAAATCTTGCGGCCCAGCAATACAGGAAACTTTAAATTTCCTCTGTCGCTGAGCGAAAACTCTGCCCGGATCATATAGCCATATATTTTTATACGGGTTTTGATCACAAACCTCATCTCGGCTTCACCAAAAGAATTTTTTATTTCACGTTTTTCAAAATTTTTGGAAGTAAATTTCATCCCTGTAAACTCAGGATGCTCTTCATCCAACAAAATGAATTGCAGTTTTCCGTCCACCACTTCAGCATTGGAGCAATGCAGGCTGCAGTTGTAAGCACCCGTATCAATTTTTGCGTGGATGCCCGTAAGCCCAAGGTCAGGCAAGTCCACCCGGTCCGATCTTCCTAATACTTTCATCTATTATGAGTATGGTTTGAGAATGGTCAAGCTACTTCATTTGGCAAAAATAAAAAAGCCAGGCTACACACCTGGCTCAAAAAAAACCTGCCCAAAAGTTGGGTTAATATTTTATGGGAACCTTAACCATGGTGTTCTCCCAAGCGATTACCAACGTTGAACTCGCTTCTTTGCCATCGAACGTAATGGTAAAAGCTTCCACTTCGGATTCTGTTTTTCCGGATGGCACTTTTATCCTCGCCACGTCTTTGGCCTGATCATATTCAAACGCGCCCCAGGTATCCAATTTTGTATTGAAGATAATTGTCCACTCTGCCTTATCGGGTATGGCAAACATTGAATAGGTGCCAGCCTTTAACATTTTGTCGCCAAAGGTAACATCCTGATACAATTTTATTTCAGTGGTTTCATTGGCGCCCAGCCTCCAAACTTTTCCAAACGCCTCAGTGCCACCAAGCATCGTCCTCCCTTTTTTCATGGGGCGGCCATACACAATTTTTGCAACCGGTGCAGTGCCACGGCCATTGGGCCTGAAGTATGCGATGTCGGCAGGACTTGGGTCAACACCCGGTAATTTTTGAGCAGTGAGATACTCGCTCGTTCCTACAATCAGGAGAACTGCGAAGGCAATAGATTTTAAATTTTTCATTTTGATTGGTTTGAAGATTTTAAGAATGATGTGACAGACAATTTACAATTTCTTAAGAGGGGTTCTAATTTTTTTTAGAACCTCCCTTAACGTCAGCCTTTCGAAATTTTAAATGACACCGAAGTGTTTTCCCATTTCAATACCACATTGTTTTTCTCCACTGCGATTGTGAAAGTTTCTGTGAAGCTGTCCGTTTTTCCAGGTTTTACTTTTACCCTTACAACATCTTTTTTGTCGGAGTAATCGTAGGGGCTTCCACCTGATTGTTGATTGATGATAATGGTCCATTCATTTTCTCCCGGGATTGTGAAAAGGCCATACTTACCTTTCGCCACGGCCTGGCCTTCAATTTTTACATTGGCTCCAAATTCAATGGAGGTAGTTGCGTTGGCACCGGTGCGCCACACTTCTCCAAACGGGACAAGGTCGCCCACGATCTTGCGTCCTTTGGCTGAGGGCTGGTGATAATCAACGGTGACTTTTACTCCGTCAATTGTTGCTTCTGCTTTGGCAGGGGGACTGGCCATTTTTTCCTGTGAGAATACAGGCGTTGCAAATAAAACGGCTAAGAATGCAAATGCGATGCTCACTTGTTTTTTCATAAAAGTTTAATTGTTTGTTAATTCTGCTAATATAGTTCTTGTTTGCGATGAAGGAAAATATTTATTGTGCATAGTGGTCTGGAAATCTGTCAATCAGAAAGTTGCTGTTTCAGCCCTCATTTTATTCAGGCCTAACCCATCCGTAAAAGCAAGTCAAACCAGTTGAATACCTGGGATGAACGCAAAATGTTTTTTATTGAGCGTATAAATTGGGAGATCATAATAGAGTGCAGTGGCAGCGATGAGCATATCGGCAATGCCCCGGCCTATGGCTCAACGAGTAAGAAGTTCCAAGAAAATAGCGTTGATGCCCTCGTTGATTGGAAGAAAAGTATAATTATCAAGATGCCTTTTGATTTTTAGCATATCTGATTTGTCTTTTGCGCCTACCATAAACTCAGCCGATGTGATGCTGCTGATATAGATGATGGGTGGTGACATCTCAACCACATTCTTTTTTACATCATCGTTAACTCTACTGATTTCAATTAATATGGTGGTATCAAAAATCACCCTTTGCTAGGCCATGCTTTATTGCGGATTTCTTCAATGGTGGGAAAATTGGGAAGGCTGCCAAAAGTGGAGAACAACTCATCCAGCGAGACTTTCTTATCGGATGGGAGTTGCTTTTTTTTAGTGGCAGGCTCGGTTAATTCAACAATCGTCACCTCTACTTTTTTTCCAAAAAACTCTTTTGGTAAATCTATGGTATGGGTATTTTCTGTTGGTGTAATGATGGCTCTATACATACTTCACTATTTTATGGTATCCAAAAATACAAAAAAACAGGGTATTGTGCGTTGCCGCAATAGAACTCACTTCTTTAACACGCCCGCCAACAATTTATTCTGCGCCATCAAATCCTCTATCTGTTTGTCTTTTATCGAAAGCTGTTGAGTTTTGAAAAATATGGAGATTGGCAATTACAAGCCAACTCCCATCACTGATCGGTGGCCTATGTGCTCACACACCACTTTTCAATCTGCCTCTTTAAAAATTCTGATTGCACAACACCAGACTGCCGCCATTTTGCTTCTCCATTTTTGAAAATGATGAGCGTGGGCACTCCCTGCACTTTGTATGATTGGGCGATTGCTGGATTTTTATCAACATCAATCTTAATGATTTTCGCTTTGTCGCCTACTTTGGCTTTCAGGTCTTCCAAAATTGGCTTCATCATTTTGCAAGGGCCGCACCACTCGGCAGAAAAATCCACCAGCACGGGCACATCGCCTTTTATCAAGTCCGAAAAAGAATCCTTTGCCATATATTTTTAAATCACCGTTCTTACTGATTACCGATTACCGAATACTGATTACCGATTACTGATTACTGACTTCCTCCGTGGCTGCCAACACAACGTGTGGTATCATCGTTACTTTCGATTTGATTGAGTTGGAGATGAGGCATGCCGCTTCTGCTTTTACAAGAACGCGCTCGGCACGTTCACGGTCTTGCTCGCGCAGGATTGTAATGGTTGGCTCCAGGATCACCTCGCTCATAAAAAACTTTCCATCCACTTGGTCAAGCTTGCCTTTGGAATCACAATGAAATTTTTGGAATTCCAATTTGGAATTTTCGGCAACAGCCAAAAAGGTAGTCATCAAGCAACTGCTTACTGCAGCAGTAAATAAATGTTCGGGCGACCAGATGCCGGGAATCCCTTTGGGAAATTCGGGCGGGGTTGCCACTTCAATGCAACCATTGCCATGCGAGGGCACACTCAATTCCGGTGAGCACATAATCCCTTTACGATCTTTGTTCCACTCAACCTGAACATTATAAAAATGTGCTTCCATACTTTAAATTTTACCTTGAAGACTGATCCAACTCCCTCCGTTGAACACCTGCGAATAACCATTTTGCTTCAAAATACTTTTTGCCGCACCACTGCGCATGCCCGAAGCACAGCAGGTGATGATCGTTTTGTTCTTATCGGAAAGCCGGTGGATATTTTGGTTCAATTGTTCAACCGGAATGTTCATCGATCCGCGTATATGGCCACTGGCATATTCGCCTTTTGTGCGAACGTCAAGCACTACTGCTCCTTGCTTTACCAACACTTCGTAATCTACCTTCGGCCCAAAGCCCAACAAATTTTTCAATGCTTCTATCATGCTACGTTAACAGTTTGGTTCTGTAAATAATTCACGTTGCGCCACGAGCCCACATCATAACATTCAATTCCCTGCTGCTTAAGAAGGTTGTGAGCCATGGCACTGCGGCCTCCGGATGCGCAGCACAGCACCAAAGGAGATTTTAGCTTCTTCACTTCACCGATTTTTTGGGCGAGTTCTTGCAAGGGAATGTTTACCGAATTGGCGGCATGCCCATTTTGAAACTCTTCTTTGGTGCGCACATCCACAATGGTGCCTTCACCAGCTTGTACAATTTTTTTGATCATACTTTTTTTTGATTTATTTTTTCTTTTGGAACATATTGAAAACGAGGCCGCCCATGAAGGCTCCATAGATAGAGGAGTTTACAGGACTTGAAGTGATCGGGCAGGAGCCACTGATACAACCCACTTCGTGCCAATATGCATAGCCAGCGCCCACGCCAATGAGCACACCGATAATCGTGATGAAATATTTTTTGATGAATTGCATAGGGACATAATTTTATGATGCAAAATTACGATCGGAGAAGCAGGGAAGTTTGTAACCTTCGTTACAGAAGTGTGATTTTATTTCGGGCCATCGTAACAAGCCCTTCGTTTTCCATTTGCTTCATCACACGGCTCACCGCCTCGCGGGCCGTGCCCAATTCATCGGCCAATTGCTGATGGGTGATTTTGATTTCTTTGGAATGATATAACTCCGCCTTTTGTTTTAGCAGTTGCAGCAAGCGTGAATCCAGTTTTTGAAAAGCGATTGCATTCACGGCCGTGAGCAGTTCTTCAAACCGCTTGTGATAGAGCCTGAAAATAAAATCCGACCACTCGGGAAATTTTTTTACCCACTCGCTGGCTTTGTCAACGGGAATGAACACGATTTCGGAATCCTCTTCCACGATTGCTTTCACCTTGCTGGTTTCGTTGTGGAGGCCACCCAGAAAAGACATGATGCAACTCTCGCCTGGCGTGATGTAATACAAAAATATTTCGTTCCCGTCTTTATCGGTGCGCATCACCTTCAAACTTCCGTTCAATACCAGCGGTATGGCTTTTACGTAACTGTCTTCCTGCTGGATGACGGCCCCGGCCGGAAATTTTTTCAATTGCCCGAATTCTGTTACTTCGTCCTTTAGCAAGGTGTGAAAAATGGAGGCGGTAGTGGGCATCGTGGTTGTTTTAAGATAGCAGGTACAGGAAGATCAACGGAAATATTATTCCTATCAAACCTAATTTCCAGCCGCGTTGCCAAAAACTGTTTTCTCCTTTTTGAATGAACATGCCCGTGAAGGCCATCGTGAGCATGGCGATCCCAAACAAGTCGGAATAATAAATCCACCAGTTGCTGGTGTCAATGTGGAGCTTGGTCATTTGCCCGAGCACGGGCGTGGTCCGGTATGTTTCGATTTTCCCCTTCCCGGTGGTCAAGTCAACCTGAACATCGTTGTTTGCATAGGAGATGCGCAATGTTTCGCCATCCACATTAAACCTGCGCACCACATCATCAATGTTAAATTCTTTGGTGAAGGCCGCAATGAACTGCTCGTTGATAGAATCTTTTGACACCAATGATTTGAGTTGTATTTCCTGCGAGTTGTATGTGTATCGCCTGGGGTGCC
>JAYVAI010000537.1:0-18544 GCA_043751075.1 Cyclobacteriaceae bacterium
GTTGCCTATTTTTTTTATCAAAGGCCCTGCGGGAAATGCAGGGCCTTTTTTTTGCCAACACCTGAATCGCCCCGCGTGGCCCCCGGCAAGGGATAGGAGCGATTTCTATGATCCATATTTCTTTAGGTCATTGATGTCTCTAAATTAATTCGTTAATCATATCATAGGCAATTACTTTTCCAATGCCATCCACAGAGGTCACGAGCTCAAACGAGTGATTTGGTCTACCTTTTTGAAATCAGCTTTAGCCCAGATTGCAGCTATCCGCTCAGAAGTAACTGTTTTTGAGGAGGTTCTGTTTTTTCGGGTTCCGGTTTGTGTACTACGGATTTTCGTTTGGTGAAAGGTTGGTGTTTGGTTTTCAGGATAGTATAAACCCTCTTGAGATTCTCGTTAGGCTCTGTGCATTTTCTGGTGGTAATTATTTTATCGTACATGTTGGTCCCGGATGTGGTGATTACTTTTTGGGTATTCCCGATCCTTACAATTTCGCGCCAGCAGCTATTGATGCCATTGTGCTTTAGTTGATGCCTTACAGTGTTCACCAACCAGTAGGCCAATATCCCCAGGTGTAAGTGTGCCATGGTGGCGTCATCATTTTTGTGATTGATCGGATGATAGACAAACTCGCATCCCTAAAGGAAAAGCCCTGCAGGCAGGGAGTTGAGTAAAAGGGCTTAATGGACATTTTTCAGGGCTACAACCCTCACATGCCGTTGATTCATATAGCTTTAGACCAAATGAAAGGTCATGAATAAAAAAATTTGCCTATTTTGGATTGGTTCAAACTGAATAAAAAAAGCATCCCGAAAATCCTTCCGGAATGCTTTTTATTGAAGATTTATTATTGCCTACGCTTCTGCCAAAATAGAAACCGAAGATTTGTTTTCCTTTCCCTTTTTAAATACTACTACTCCTGGGATTAGCGCAAACAAGGTGTGATCCTTGCCCATTCCCACATTTCTGCCAGGGTGATGCTTGGTGCCGCGCTGGCGCACGATGATATTTCCGGCAACTACTTTTTGCCCACCAAACACTTTAATGCCAAGCCGTTTGCTTTCCGATTCGCGACCATTTTTTACTTTACCTTCACCTTTTTTATGTGCCATGACCTTTGATTTTAGATTTTAGATTTGATGATTTTAGATTTGATCTTCTTCGTAGGAGGGTTTAGAGATTTATGATTTGAGGTTCAAAAGCTAGATTTCATGTTCATTAAAATCTCAAATCTTAAATATATTATCCAATGCTCTCAATCTGAACTTTGGTGAACTGCTGGCGGTGACCGTTTTTCACAGCATAGCCCTTCCTTCTTTTCTTTTTGAAGATTATAACCTTATTGCCCTTTACGTGCTCCAATATCTTGCCCGATACCTTCACACCGTTTACGGTAGGGGCGCCAACTTCCACACTTCCACCGTTATCAACCAGAAGTACGTTGTCAAATGATACATTTGAACCTGTCTCGCCTTCCATTTTGGGTGCGTATATATATTGGTCTTTAGCTACCTTAAACTGCTTTCCGGCAATGTCAACTATGGCGTACATACTTTATATTTTTAAAAATGGAACGCAAAGATAGAGCTAAGGCGTAGAAAAACAATAGGTTGACCGAAAATCGATAAACACCTATTTAAAAACCATTTAATGAGGCCATTAACTCAGATGGACCTACCTAAGGACGAACGATTTTAGGAGAATTAGTGTGTGAGTTCCGATCTCTGTCATTCTCGAATTGGAAAAACCCTTCAAGGGTTTAGAACCATTGAAGGGTTGGACGACATTTCTTCGTTGACATGACACTAGCAAAAAATTACTCTCGCATTTTGCTATTCAAGGTTCAAACTCAACATTCGATCCAAAGCAACAAAACTTTAAGGGGCGGTCATCTCCTGTAACTGGAGTTAGGCGTCTAACCGCTTAGAGCGGTCTTGACGCCTCAGTCCAAAACAGTTTCCAGCACCACGATGTAACTCCAGTTCTGCAAGTCCATTACTATTAAATCCAGGATTTAATGTTCGCTTAGTCTTTCCCTGCTTCATGGGCAATAGAGGCAGCATAAAAAAACTTTATTTTTTTTTATCTCATGCATTGATTCATTAAAAAAATTTAAAGCGACTATCTACCAAATACTTACATGAAAAGTACATTGGCCCAGTCCGTTTTTGTCTAAAATCCTCGCTTTGTTTTTGATCATTCATTTCGAATATTTGTCAATGGTGCTGTTTTGAATGAAGCTCTGTTCATAAAGCACCCACTGGAAATAAAATAACAAAACAGAAAATAGCGTATGTCAACCTTATCGGGCCACAAAAAAAATCCTAACACATTAAAGAAATTTCCACAATGAGCCAACCCTTACAAGAAGAACCTATCCTAAAAGAAAACAAAGACCGCTTCGTACTATTCCCCATCCGCCAACACGACATCTGGAAATACTATAAACAAGCAGAAGCCAGTTTTTGGACAGCCGAAGAGATTGACCTGGGCCAGGATATGAAAGACTGGGTAGCACTGAATGATGGCGAACGTCATTTTATCACCCACGTGCTGGCATTCTTCGCGGCAAGCGATGGCATTGTAAATGAAAACCTTGCCGAGCACTTTGTGGGCGAAGTTCAATATACCGAAGCGAAGTTCTTTTACGGCTTTCAGATTGCCATTGAAAACATCCACTCCGAAACCTACTCCTTATTAATAGATACGTACGTAAAAGACCCACGCGAAAAAGACAAACTCTTCCACGCCATAGAAACCATGGACTGCGTGAAGAAGAAAGCCGACTGGGCCTTGCGCTGGATTGACAAAGGAAATTTCCAAGAGCGGTTGGTTGCCTTTGCGGCCGTGGAGGGGATTTTCTTCTCCGGCTCGTTCTGTTCTATTTTCTGGCTTAAGAAACGTGGCCTTATGCCCGGCCTTACTTTTTCCAACGAGTTGATCTCGCGCGATGAAGGCTTGCACTGCGATTTTGCCTGCCACCTCTACACCAAGCATGTGGTCAATAAATTATCCGAAGAAAAAGTGATCGGCATTATAAAAGATGCCGTAGAGATCGAGAAAGAATTTGTTACCGATGCCCTTCCCGTGAATTTAATCGGCATGAACGCAGCCCAGATGCGACAGTACATTGAGTTTGTGGCCGACCGCTTACTGAACGAATTGATCGGCAAGAAGATTTATGGCGCGATCAATCCCTTTGACTTCATGGACATGATCTCGCTGCGCGGCAAGACCAACTTCTTTGAGAAGCGTGTGGCCGAATATCAAAAGGCAGGTGTGATGAACAGTATGGAAAAAGATTCTTCTCCGAAGTTTTCGCTGAACGAAGATTTTTGATATATTCGAACACAATTTTTTAAACTTTCTTTTTTACCAACACAACCCTATTATAAAATGCTTGTATTAAAACGTGACGGACACCGGGAGTCCGTGAAGTTTGACAAAATCACTGCCCGTATTGAAAAACTCTGCTATGGTTTAGATCCCAATTTTGTCAACCCGGTAGAGGTGGCGATGAAAGTGATCAACGGATTGTATGATGGTGTCTCCACCATTGAACTTGACAATCTTGCCGCAGAAGTGGCCGCAACCCTGACCACCAAGCACCCTGACTTTGCCAAGCTGGCGGCCCGAATCGCGGTGTCCAACCTGCACAAAGTCACCAGCAAGTCGTTTTCAAATACCATGAAGCGGCTTTACACCTACGTGGATTCCAAGACCGGGCAAAACGCACCGCTCATTTCAAAGGAAACCTGGAAAGTGATTCATGAACACGCAGCCGAATTAGATGAAGCCATCCTCTACGACCGCGACTTCAGCTATGACTACTTCGGCTTTAAAACATTGGAACGCTCATACCTGATGAAGGTGGACGGCAAAGTAGTGGAACGCCCACAACATTTGCTCATGCGCGTGGCCGTAGGCATTCACGGTGAAGATATTCCTGCCGTAATAGAAACCTATACTTTATTGTCGGAGAAGTGGTTCACTCATGCAACCCCTACCCTATTCAACGCAGGCACACCTAAGCCACAACTTTCCTCCTGCTTTCTCCTCACCATGAAGGACGACAGCATTGATGGAATTTATGACACCTTAAAACAGACCGCCAAAATTTCGCAATCGGCCGGAGGCATTGGCCTTAGCATTCACAACGTGCGCGCCAAAGGCTCCTATATAAAAGGAACTGGTGGCACCTCCAATGGTATTGTGCCCATGCTCAGAAATTTTGACATGACTGCCCGCTACGTGGACCAAGGCGGTGGCAAGCGCAAAGGCAGTTTCGCTGTCTATCTCGAACCCTGGCATGCCGATGTATTTGAATTTCTTGAACTGAAAAAGAACCACGGCAAAGAAGAAATGCGTGCCCGCGATCTTTTCTATGCCATGTGGATTCCGGACCTTTTTATGAAGCGCATAGAAAGCAATGAGATGTGGTCGCTGTTCTGCCCCAACGAGGCACCCGGCCTGGCCGATTGTTATGGCGATGAGTTTGAGCGCTTGTATGAGAAGTATGAGAAAGAAGGCAAGTTCCGCAAGCAAATAAAAGCACAAGACTTATGGTTTGAAATCCTGGAGGCGCAGATTGAAACCGGCACACCTTATATGTTATACAAGGATGCCGCCAACAAGAAGTCAAACCAGAAAAACTTAGGCACCATCAAGTCCAGTAATCTCTGCACAGAGATCATGGAGTTCACATCACCCGATGAAGTAGCTGTTTGTAATCTCGCCTCGATTGCACTTCCAAAATTCATAACCGAAGAGGGCAAGTTTGATCATCAGAAATTATATGAAATAACCAAAGTAGTCACCCGCAACCTGAACAAAGTAATTGATGTGAACTACTATCCCGTGCCCGAAGCCCGCTACTCAAACATGCGCCACCGCCCCATCGGCATTGGCGTGCAAGGGTTGGCCGATGCGTTCATTTTACTTCGCATGCCATTCGATTCTCCAGAAGCACGCGGCTTGAATACGGACATTCACGAAACCATCTACTTTGCCGCCATGGAAACTTCTATGGAACTGGCCAAGGTGAATGGTGCCTATGAAACCTTCAAAGGATCACCCGTATCCAAAGGGATTTTTCAATTTGACATGTGGGGCGTTACTCCTTCATCGGGCCGATGGGATTGGGAAAGTCTTAAAAGAGAAGTGAAGCAACATGGTGTGCGCAACTCCCTGCTGCTTGCCCCGATGCCCACAGCATCCACTTCACAGATTTTGGGCAACAACGAATGCTTTGAACCTTACACTTCAAACATTTACACACGCAGGACTTTATCGGGCGAATTTATCATCGCCAACAAACACCTGATGAAGGACCTCATCAGCTTGGGATTGTGGAGCGAAACCATGCGCCAGAAATTGATTTCAACCAATGGCTCTGTGCAACCTATTGCCGAGATACCCCAACACATCAAAGACATTTATAGAACCGTGTGGGAGATTCCGCAAAAGGCCATCATAGATATGAGTGCCGACCGTGGTGCCTACATTTGCCAATCGCAGAGTTTGAACATACACCTGACCGATCCAAACTTTGGCAAACTTACCTCCATGCACTTTTACGCCTGGAAGAAAGGGTTGAAAACAGGCATGTACTATTTACGTTCTACAGCCGCAGCCGATGCCATCAAGTTCACGCTTGATAAAACGGCCATTCAACAACCGTTCATTCAAGCTGCACCCGTGGTTGCAAATAATATTGCTGAACCTGTTGCCGTGTATGCCGCAACCCCTGAATCGCAACAAGCCATTCCATACGATCAACCGGACTATGAACAGAAGCGTGCCGACATGGCCTGCTCGCTGGACAACCCAGATTCATGCGAGGCGTGTGGATCGTAGAGTTCAAAGATTCAAGATTTTAAAATTCAAAAAGCCCTGCACGATGCGGGGCTTTTTAGTTGCCACGACCCTGCCTACCGGACAGGCAGGCTTTAGGTCGTGCCTGCCTGTCGGCAAAGGCAGGGGTAAATTTGAGTAACGATAAAGTCGGCTTCCTGCCCTTCCGGCCCGCCTCCCGAAGTCGTACGGAGGGCAGGCAGGCGGGTAGCCGAATGGATGAAAGAGTATATTGAGAACTCCTTGCCCCTTCTTAACAAGTAATAAAAATTCGCAGAATGAAAAGCGGGTATAATTTCCCAGTAGCCTTTGCTTGCCAACAGCTCACGCAAAGGCGCAAAGACCGCAAAGGCAAATGTTTGGAATTCCTTTTTGGGTATCCAAACATCCCTGCATTTCAAACTGCGAGGAATAAGGAGTCCTGATATTGAGAAAGGCAATAATAAAGATTCAATTGGGGCTAAAGCCCTTGCTGTTAGCCTACCAATCATCACGACCTAAAGGTCGTGGCAATTTATACTACCCCTGCCTTTTCCAGCAGGCAGGCACTCTATCCATGCATCATAAAGCCATTTGTTTAAACATTTGAGTTGATGTGATAGTGGCGCCAACTTATCGTGCATCCATCCTGATTTTGCCACCATTGCCCACCGGGAGAATTTAGGGAGAACACGATTGATTTCCACTGCCTCGGAAGCTCATTTTATTGAGGTGACTGAAGTTGTGCGTTTGGATTTTTATATGAATGATGTGTTGTTGAGCGATGAGTTTTTGGTGGTGCCCGGCTTGAGCGAAGAAGTGATTATTGGCGCTGCCACTATGCAAAAATGGAGGATCAAATTAGATTTTGAACACGACAAAGCAACCGTAGATCCGAAAGTTGCCAAAATGCAATTGAAATAAAGTAAAGAGGGGTTCTAAAAATTCAATTTCCATTTATCTTTTCCCCTCCGAAACAAATTGGATTTTTAGAACTTCCCTAAAATAAGCAAAGACCTCTAATCACCCTTACTAAAAAGGCAGATCATCGCTGGCCGTGCTGTCGGGCACAAACGAATCTTGCGTGGCCGGTGGCGGTGTATCGCGATTGGGGGCCCCTTCGGTTTGCCTGGCTACTTTCCAGGCGCGCACATCGGTGTACCATCGGCCGTTGTATTCGCGGCTCTCTATATTAATGGAGGCCGTGATCTTCTCACCGATAGACAATTTTATTTCGTCCACTTTTTCGCCCCACAAGTGGAGACAAAGTTTTTTGGGGAACTGGCCGGGAATTTCAATAATGAATTCTTGCTTTTTCCATGTTCCACCATTTTTTCCCTGCCCCGACTGAGCGGGCAAAAGGTTTAAGACTGTTCCGCTTATTTCCATATAAAATTTATAGTTAAGATTTCCTTTCAGTATTATTCCAAATATATGGAATTTGTATTTCGCTTTTATAAATAAACGTGCATAACAATTGATGCGAAGCCTCGTTGGGTTTAAAACTCCTCCCAGAGTTACAATGGCTATCTTTTAATCTTTCACTACCAAACCAAACTCTTGGAGAGTTGTGAACAAGTGGTGTTTATCGTGTCCATTGCTATTCACCGCTTTTACAAAGCCCCATTTTTGATTTCTTCCACCACGGCAGGGTCCAACAGCGTGGAGGTGTCTCCCAAATTACTGGTTTCGCCCTCGGCTACTTTGCGCAAAATCCTACGCATGATTTTTCCCGAGCGTGTCTTTGGCAATCCGCTCACAAACTGGATTTTGTCGGGCTTGGCAATGGGGCCAATGATTTTGGCAACTACTTCACGAATTTCTTTCCGCAGGTTTTCTTCCTCGTGGGGTTTTTCATAACATATTACATAGGCATAAATGCCCTGTCCTTTAATGTCGTGTGGAAAGCCCACCACCGCTGATTCACACACGGACGAATGCTCATCAATGGCACTTTCAATTTCTGCTGTGCCCATGTTGTGGCCCGACACAATAATAATATCGTCCACCCTTCCGGTGATGCGATAGTCTCCATCTTCATCGCGTTTGCAGCCATCGCCTGTAAAATATTTTCCGGGGAAGGTGGAAAAGTAAGTGTCTTTAAACCGTTGATGGTCGCCATAGATTGTGCGCGCCATAGCAGGCCACGGAAATTTTATTGTCAATCTTCCTTCCACACCGTTCTCCATTAATTCATTTCCATTTTCATCCATCACAGCCGGTTGCACCCCGGGCAATGGAAGTGTGGCAAACGCGGGTTTCAACTTTGTAACATTGGCAATAGGCGAAATCATAATACCTCCCGTTTCAGTCTGCCACCACGTATCAACGATTGGGCACTCGCCCCTACCGATATTCTCATGGTACCAATGCCAGGCTTCCTCATTGATGGGCTCGCCTACGGTGCCTAAAATTTTTATCGCATGAAGATCATATTGTTTTACGAAACTGATCGGTGCTTTTTCCAAAGACCGGATTGCCGTAGGCGCAGTATAAAAAATATTCACCCGGTGCTTTTCAGCTACGTGCCAGAAGCGGCCCATATCTGGCCACGAAGGAATTCCTTCAAACATAACGGTGGTTGCCCCTGCCGAGAGCGGACCATATAATATATAGGAGTGGCCTGTTACCCAACCTACATCGGCCGTGCACCAAAACACAACTTCACCCCTGCCTGTCCAGCAGGCAGGCCCGCCTGTGCCCTCTACGGATGAGAGGGAGTCATATTGAAAAACTGTGCGAAACGTGTAATTGGTGTAAACCATGTAGCCTCCACACGTGTGTACCATTCCCTTTGGCTTGCCGGTAGAACCCGATGTATAAAGAATAAAAAGCAGGTCTTCCGAATCCATTGTTTCGGCCTCACATATTGCCGAAACCTTTGCCATCTCTTCGTGCCACCACACATCGCGGCCTGGCTTCATATTCACGGGGTTCAATGTTCGTTGATAGACAATTGCTTTTTGCACGGTGGGGCATTTCAATAGTGCTTCATCCACTATTGCCTTCAGGTCAATTTTTTTATCACCCCGATACGAACCATCGGAAGTAAGCACCACATTGCAACCCGAATCATTGATGCGATCAATGAGTGAGCCGGCAGAAAATCCGGCAAACACTACGGAGTGAACCGCACCTATGCGCGCACATCCCAATATCGCGTAAGCCACTTCGGGTATCATGGGCATATAAATGCAAACGCGGTCTCCTTTTTTTACGCCCAGGTTTTTCAGCATGTTTCCTACGCGGCAAACCTGGTCATGCAATTGTTGATAGGTAATGTGTTTAGATTCTTCATGCGGATCATTAGATTCCCAAATGATGGCTGTTTGATTTGCCTTGTGCGGCAGGTGGCGGTCTATGCAGTTTTCGGTGATGTTCAGTTTGCCTCCCAGAAACCATTTTACTTCAGCTTTATGAAAATCCCACTCAAGCACTTTGTCCCATTTTCTTTGCCATTGAAAATCAGAGGCCACTTCGGCCCAAAAGGTTTCGGGGTGTTCCAAGCTGTCATTATAGATGCTTGTATATTCTGCCTGCGATTCAATTATTTTCATTTTTTTGTTTTGTTTGACAACCTGAAAATACTGATCTATTTATTTACTTCTAAAAAAGTGGGGAAAATTTGTAATTTACTTTGATGGTGCTCAGCAATTGCCTGATAAATGGAAGATTCCCTTATTAAAAATGATCTGTTGGTGGTGCTTGTGCTTTATGAAAAGGGCTTGCTCGAAAGCGTTGCCTATAAATCGCTGACAGCCATTGGTGACTTTACTTTTCTGGTTTACGACAATAGCCCTCGGCCTCATGATGTTCCGCGCAAAGCTACCCTTACTTACAGGCACGATCCTCTGAACCCGGGCGTAAGCAAAGCGTATAATATCGGGGCTGAGCTGGCTATAAAAAAAAATAAGAAATGGATGCTCCTTGCCGATCAGGATACGGTGTTTCCGCCAACTCTATTTTCAGATTATTCCTCTGCTATCGAAAATAATGCTCAGATGAATGTCTTTGTCCCAACTTTATATGATTCGAAGGGGGTTGTCTCTCCTTTTCAACTGCGATGGGGAAAGGGAAGGCGAATCAAAGAAATCAAACCTGGAATGTATTCATTCGGGAAATTTAAAATAATAAATAGCGGGATGCTGATTTCCATAACCGCGTTCACCAAAGTGGGTGGCTATGATGAACGATTTCCACTTGACTATAGCGACATTCGCTTTTCTGATCGGTTGTGTATGAATGACCCTGATTTTGTTTTGATCCCATCTCGCTGCCAACATAATCTTTCGGCCACCAACGAAGGGAGGAACGTGTTTGCCGAAATGGATCGCTTTAAATCTTTTTGCAAGGCCGTAAGACTTTATAAAGAAGTAAGCATCCAATTTGTAAGTCCTGCCTGGGTCATACTTCCGCGCGCCATAAAATTGTGTATGAGGATAAAGGATTTTGGTTTCTTGAAAATGGCATGGCAAAATGATTAATCCTTTTTTCGCCATGCTGATTTCGTTTGGTGCCGCCATACTAATTTATTTATTAGGCTGGTCAGAATTATACCCGCCTCTCAGTTTTCACCTGTGTGCTTTTCTACTGATCACAGGTATTGTCTATTTCATAGTAGGAAGGCGGGTTCGCCAAAGTGAGATAATAACTTTCAGGCCGCTGGCAAAAAGCGAAAGAGCACCCGTTTTTGTTACTGTCTTTATTTACGCGTTGTGGGCATTGGAATTTTTATATGAAGGGGGCATACCTCTGTTAAAAATAATTTTAAAGCAGCCGTACAATTACAGGCTTTTTGGCATCCCTTCACTGCATGTTTTTGTTGTCACCTTCAGTTCGTTTTATACCGTCTATCTGTTCCACCTTTTTCTTTCGCACAGATCCAATAGAATATTTTTGTTATACATCATCAATCTATTGGCGGCACTGCTGATTTACAATCGCGGCATGCTTTTTTTTAATTTAGCTTCCAGTTTGTTCATATATCTCATCTTTCTGAAACAAATACCTCTGAAGAAAATAGTCGTTGTTTCAGTTTTGATGATCCCTCTCCTTTTTTTATTTGGCTGGCTTGGCTCCCTGCGCGTGTCACGCGAAGCCCAAGAGCCTTATAACAACGAAAATTTTATGGTGACTGGCAAGGCCACTCTTTCATTCAGGCAATCGGTAATTCCCAAAGAATACTTCTGGGCTTACATCTACATCTCTTCGCCCCTTGCCAACTTGCAGCAAAATATAAATGACTATCCGGTGGCATCCATAACCATTCAAACGCTGGGCGAGTGGTTCAATAGCGAGGTGCTGCCCGATTTTTTATCGAAAAGAATTAATCGCGTGTTTCAGTTGGATCAATATGTTGACAAACGGATTCCGGGGCCATTCAATGTTTCCACTGTTTACTCGCGCTCGTATAGCTATGCCGGATGGGCAGGGATGATGTTGATGGCGCTCGTGGTGATTGCCTTTCCATTGATATACATTAAATTACTGCCTACTTCATCAGATTTTTTTCTCTCCGGCTGGGCAATACTTTGCACCCTGTATTTCTTCTTTGCTTATGATAACAATTTAAGATTTACGGGCTTGTCGTTTCAGTTGACGTATCCCGTGGTGTTAAATTGGTATTTGAAATTGAGTCAGGATAAAAATTCATGGCTTCATGCCTTTCTGCACAAAAAGAAAATCACCCAAAGGAATTTTTAAAGTCAGAATTTGTTTAAATCATATCCGCATATCTAAAACCCCAACCCATGAATGATTGCGTTTCTGTTTGCATGGCCGTTAAGAACGGTTCGCGTTTTATACGGCAGCAGATAGGCTCCATTTTACCACAATTATCAGACGGGGATGAATTAATTGTTTCCGATGACCACTCCGATGATGATACGCTTTCACTTATACAAAGCTATGGAGACCCCCGGATAAAAGTGGTTACCAATTCCTCTGCCGGCCTTGTCTCCAATTTTCAGAATGCCCTCTCCAAATCTTGCTGTGAACATATTTTTCTTGCCGATCAAGATGACATTTGGCATCTGCAAAAAATACATATCATGAAAAGGCATTTGAAAACACATGACCTTGTAATTTGCGACTGCCAAGTTGTGAATGAAAATCTTGAACCCATTCACGAATCTTTTTTCGAACTCAATAAATCTAAGAGTGGTATCCTCAGAAATCTGATAAAAAATTCTTACATGGGGTGTTGCATGGCCTTCAACCACAATGTTTTGGAAATGGCCCTCCCTTTTCCTGCTGGAATACCCATGCACGACTTATGGATTGGCCTCCAGGCAGAGAAACATTTTAACGTAAAGTTCATCCACGATAAATTAGTGACCCACCGCAGACATAGGCTAAACGCATCTTCCACTTCTTCCATCAGCAATTTCAACCTGCAGCAAAAATTGACTGGCCGACTTGCTCTAATCAAAAACCTGATCTATGCAAACTGAGATTACCGCTTCTATTGTAGTCTATAAAAACAACCCAGTCTATCTATCCAAGGCCATTGCCAGTTTTCTGACTGGGGCACCGCAGGGAAAATTATTTATCGTTGACAATTCACCGGACGACTCGCTACGCCCGCTGTGCCAGGGGGATAGGATATGGTATTTCTTCGTGGGCAAAAACCTTGGCTTTGGGGCGGCCCACAACATCGCCATCCGCAAGGCCATGGAAAAGGATCATCCTTACCACCTCGTGCTTAACCCCGATGTGTTCTTTGAAGAAATGGTCCTTCAAAACATGTTCAAATTTATGGACGACCATCCGGGCATTGGATTGGCCATGCCCAAAGTGCTATATCCCGATGGGAGGCCCCAATATTTATGCAAGCTGTTGCCTTCGCCCCTAACCTTGATCGCCAGGCGCTTAGGATCAAAATCAAAAATTGTACACACCCGAAACCAACAATACGAACTTCAATTCTCGGGTTATGATCGCATCATGGACGTGCCCTTTCTTTCAGGGTGCTTCATGTTTTTGCGGATGGACGCATTGAGGAAAGTGGGGCTCTTTGATGAAAATATTTTCCTCTACACCGAGGACATGGACTTGACGCGCAGGATACACCGCCATTTCCGCACCGTATTTTATCCACATGCTACTGTTTATCATTACCACGAGCGTGCTTCGTATAAGAGCCTGCAGACTTTTTTTCATCACGTTACCAGCGCCATGACTTATTTCAATAAGTGGGGTTGGTTTTATGATGTCGAGCGGAAGGCGATCAACCGCTCTACTCTACTTAAACTTGCTCCATGAGTTTTTCTCTTCAACAGATAAAATTTACCGGGCCGCTGGCTTTGGCGATGGCAGCTTTACCGTTTTCCATGCCCGCTTGTCATATCGCCTTGATCGTTTTTGGAATGGTGTGGATAATGTATGGCCGATGGAAAGAAAAATGGAATGGCATCCGCACCAATCCTATCGTATTGGTATTTATATTTTTTTTCCTGCTCCACTTGGTGGGGATTATTTATTCCGAAGACCAACAGGCCGCTTGGTTTACTATTGAAAAGACAATCTCACTTTTTGTATTGCCCCTACTGTTGGTCAGCATCAAGTTGGATCAAGGGGATGTCAGAGCATTGCTCCACCTCTTCCTGATCACCTGTTTGGCCGCTACAATTATATGTTGGGGCGCGGCCTTGCACAAAGCTTATCTCGCCTCGCCCACATTTAATTTTGATTCCTATACCAGCACTTCGTTTTATTCATTTCATGCAGGGACATCCAGACTGTGGATGTTTGTCTCATACATCGAACTGGCCTCTGGGATTGGCATGCACCCGGCCTTCCTTTCGCTATATCTCATATTTTGCATCGTGCTCCTCATTCATTATTACTCCGATACGTTTACCACATTCCCGCTTGTAAAAAAAACCATTCTCTTGGCCATACTATTTTACTTGGTGATTTTCGTTCTGTTCCTTTCTTCCCGGATAATGATTATTGCTTTGCTGGCTATTTCCATTTATGGCCTCTATCGCTTCTTGAAATCAGCCCCCCGTTTAATTTTCCGTGTCAGTCTTTTCTCATTCATATTTCTTTTTTGTGGCCTGGTCTATGTCAACCCGGTAAGCCGCTACAGAAGTTATCAGGAAATGGCCACCACTTGGCCGTATCTAAACCCCGGGCTGCAAACACAATCTACTACCATCCGGGCATCGCTGTGGTGGCTCAGTATTCAATCGGTGCCAAGAATTAATTTACTATTGGGTGTAGGGCCAGGAGATGTAGAGCATTTGATTTCGGAAACGGGGAAATCGGCCAACGTCACCAATGTGCTGGGCACCAACGATCCCCACAATCAATATCTGCAAACGCTCTTAGGGCTGGGGATTGTTGGATTATGCTCCTTGCTCGTCTGCTTCGCCTGGCCTGCGTGGGTCGCTCACCAAACCGGAAATCATTTATACGTTGCATTTATTTTTCTTTTCGCCATCCTTTGCCTTACCGAAACGGCTATGGGAATTCAAAAGGGGATTGTGTTTTACAGTTTGTTTGGCTCGCTGATCTTGTTTCAATATAAACCTGTTGCAGCCATTTCTCTCAACCCCGCCACCGCGTGACAAACCCTTTGCACCATAGCATTTTATCCAAAAGCATTCTTAAAACATTGCTATACTTTGATATTTTTCAATATCCACTTACATCTGCGGAGATTTTTAAGCACTTAACAACCAATCATGTTACACCTGATGAAGTCACTAGTGTTTTGGCCCGGCTTAGTGATCAATCAATTATTTATCCAATTGCTGATTTTTATAGCATACACAATAATCTTGCCTTGGGCAGCCGCAGGATAAAAGGCAACCAAATGGCAATAGGGAGTTTGTTGCTGGCAAGGAAAAGGGCAAAGTTCATTTCAAAATTTCCTTTTGTGAGAGCGGTAATGGCTTCGGGTTCATTATCAAAAGATTATATGAATGAGCATTCGGATTTGGATTTTTTTGTGATCACCAAACCCAACCGCCTGTGGATAGCCCGGATGCTTTTAACGCTCTACAAAAAAATATTTCTTTTTAATTCGCACAAAAATTTTTGCATCAATTATTATGTGGATGAGGAACACTTGGAGATTGAGGAGAAAAATATTTTCACGGCCACCGAACTGGCCACACTGATCCCGCTCTACGGAAAGGAACATTATTCGCGATTGATGACGGCCAACCCTTGGATAAAAATATATTTGCCCAACCATACCGCCCGACCAGTTGAACTCGTGGCTGCCTTCGAGCCGAGTTGGATCAAACGCAAATTAGAAGTAGGCATCAACTTAGTTGGGGCTAACCACTTGGAGCGGAGTTTTATGAACTTACTGGCCAAGCGATGGAAGAAACGCTATCAAGCTACCTATGCCAAACCTGATTTTGAAGTTGCCTTCAAGAAGAAAGAATATGTTTCGAAAGGCCACCCGAAGAACCATCAGCGAAAAGTATTGGACCTCTACCAGCATAAGTTAAATGAGTTTGGCACGCGATTGAACATCAACTGGAATGACTAAAGTTTTATTCACGCATAGTTATTTTTATAAGCTCGATCGTAAGCAGTGGCGGTTCAAGCAACCGTATCCACCACTTGGAACATTGCAAGCCGCCTCAGTGATGCGCGCTGCCGGGTTTGATGTTTCCGTTTTTGATGTTGGGCTAAAGGATACTCCTGAACAAATAAAACCAATCCTTGAAAAAGAGAAGCCAAACTACTTGGTCATTTATGATGACGGTTTCAACTACCTCACCAAAATGTGCCTCACCGTTATGCGCGATGCTGCGTTCAACATTGCCAAGCTCGCGAAGCAACAAGGCTGCACAGTCATCATCAACAGTTCCGATTCTACCGATCACTATGAAAAATATTTTCTGCATGGGGTGGACTATGTTATCCGTGGCGAAGGGGAAGAAACCTTGAAAGAATTGTTGAATAGCTTAGAGAAGAATGAACCGCATGCAAACGTGGCCGGCCTTGCTTTCCGAAAGGATAATGAAACAGTGGTGACCAAACCGCGGGCCGTTATGCGCGATTTGGATTCATTGCCCATGCCCGCTTGGGAGTTGATTGACCTTGAACCGTATCGTAAACTTTGGCAAAAACATCATGGTTATTTTTCGCTCAACTTGGCCACTACGCGCGGCTGCCCTTACAAGTGCAACTGGTGTGCGAAGCCTATCTATGGAAACCGTTATAATTCACGCGCGCCCGAACAAGTAGTAAATGAAATTGAATTTTTATTAAAGAAATATCAGCCCGATCATTTCTGGATGAGCGATGATATTTTTGGATTGAAGCCGGGATGGGTTGCCCAGTTCCGCAACCTAATTAAAGAACGCAATCTCAAATTCCGATATAAAATCCAATCGCGGGTGGATCTGTTGTTGGAAGAAAATAATATAGAAGCCCTTGCCGCCTCTGGGGCCGATACCGTTTGGGTGGGCGCAGAAAGCGGTTCTCAAAAAATATTGGATGCTATGGACAAAGGCACCACCATCCAACAAATCCGCGAAGCCCGTTTGCTCTTGAAACAAAAAGGGATCAAGGCCGCATTCTTCTTGCAGTTCGGCTATCCGGGCGAAACGAAAGAAGACATCAACGCCACGCTTCAAATGGTGCTTGACCTGATGCCTGATGAAATCGGCATTTCCGTTTCCTATCCATTGCCCGGCACCAAGTTTTACGAAAATGTGAAAGCCGGCCTGCATGAAAAACAAAACTGGAGCGACTCCGATGATCTCGCGATGATGTTCAATAGCACATTTTCAACTGCCTATTACAAAGAACTCCACCGCTACATTCATAGCGTTTATAGAAAGCGCAAGGGTTTTAAAAGCTGGAGTAAACTACTGCACAGCCCACGCTATTTTAATGCTAAGGATTTGCGTGCAGGGTTAGCTGCTTTCTATTATGTGCCTGCAAGTTTTATCAGAAATCAAAAACTTAAAAGGCTGGCGTCTATTGCACCATGAAAGCTCCCTTCGACACAGTTGCCAGTACCTACGACACACATTTTACACACCGTTGCATCGGGCAACTGCAACGACAGGCAGTGTGGCGTTATCTGGATACTGTGATACCCACCTTAAAGGGATTGGAAATTCTTGAATTAAACTGTGGAACCGGTGAAGATGCCATCGTGTTTGGTGAGCGTGGCTTCCATGTTGTGGCCACCGATATTTCGCAAGAGATGCTCAACGTAACCGATCAGAAGGCAAAGCAACACTCCATGCAAAACTGTATCCGTTCGAGGTATTTGGATATAGAAGATTTTGATCAAACACCGTTTGATCAGAAATTTGATTTGGTGTTCTCCAACTTTGGCGGCCTTAATTGCGTGAAGCCAAAATCGATTCAACAGTTGCTCGAAAAATTACCAGCCCTTCTTGCGCCAGGCGGCCGATTAGTTGCTGTGATTATGCCCCGCGTTTGTATTTGGGAGAGCCTGTATTTTGCAGCCAAGCTTCAGTTCAGCAAAGCCTTTCGAAGGGCATCGTCAAAAGAAAACTTTGTCAACCTCAATGGCGAAGAATTTTCTATATGGTATTATAAGCCGCGGGAAATAATGCTCTGGGCTAAAAATTATTTTGAATGTATTGCTTTGAGACCCATTGGGTTTGCCCTGCCGCCTTCCTACCTGGAAAGTTTTTTTTTCGAAAAAAAAAGATTGCTGAGCGCACTCAATTTTATGGAAAAAAGTGTAGATCGTTTTTCGCTGTTGGCATCACTGAGCGATCATTTTATCATTGACCTGAAGCTGCGATGAACCTGCTGCTTACACACGCCTATTTCCTTTCGGAAGATGCCAAGGAGCAACAGATCATGCGCCCCTATCCGCCTCTGGGCATCCTCTACATTTCGGCCTGGCTGGAACAGAAAAAAATTTCTCATGAAGTCTTCGACACCACCTTCTCATCAAAAAATAAATTTCACGAATATATTTTGTTGCATAAACCCGCTATGATTGGGCTGTATGCCAACCTGATGACCAAACTGAATGTGATTGATACTATTCAATTTTTAAAACAGGTTCTTCCCGATACCATTATTATTATTGGTGGGCCGGAGGTGCGGTATAGTGCTGAAAATTTTCTCAAGCAGGGTGCCGACTACATTGTGATTGGCGAAGGGGAGCAAAGTATGGAAGAACTCTGCTCCTTATCTATTGAATCGCTAAAAAATAAAGAGGCGGATGCAATTGATGGCATTGCATTTCAAAAAGACAACACGGTGATGAAGACAAAGGAGCGTGAAAAAATAAAAGACTTAGATGAACTGCCCAACCCCAATCGGAAAAAAATAAATTTGGAATTGTATTTAAACGCCTGGAAAAAACATCACGGCAAAAACACTATTTCCGTTAGCTCCATGCGCGGCTGCCCTTACACGTGCAAGTGGTGCAGCCGGGGGGTGTATGGCTTAAGCTACCGAAGACGATCGCCCGGCAAGGTGGTGGAAGAACTTCTTGAAATTAGAAGAGACTACAATCCCGACTCGTTGTGGTTTGTGGACGATGTGTTTACCATCAGTCATAAATGGCTGGCCGGCTTTCGCGATGAATTAAAAATAAAAAATATTACAATCCCCTACGAGTGCATTACCCGTGCCGACCGGATGAATGAAGACGTGATCAGGATGCTGAAAGAAACGGGATGCTTCCGTGTGTGGATCGGTGCCGAGAGCGGCTCGCAAAAAGTAATTGACTTAATGGATCGGAGAGTGG
>JAYVAI010000538.1:0-6643 GCA_043751075.1 Cyclobacteriaceae bacterium
GATTTGGGATGAGAAAATTTAACTGCATTGGTCAATAGATTGTCCATGATTCTGGCTATGTAATTTCCATCGGTAAGAAATTCACTGGGAAAATTTCCTACCAGTTCAATTTCTATTTCTTTCATCATAGCCATAGCCGCCATTGATCCAATCCGCTCGCTTATCAACGTATTGAGGTTGACCTTAGATAGCGAAAGGGAATTGGCGCGTTCAGCAAAAGAATTCACGTCCAACAAATCCGTAATTAAATCCGAGCCTGCCTTGGTTGACTTTTTGAGCATTTCCAAATACTCACGCTGTTCGGTTGATAGCCCGCCAGTCAACTCCATGAGGTGGGCCAGGCCCGATATGCGGTTGAGCGGTGAACGCAAGTCGTGAGCAACAATACTCATGAGCGTATCTTTTTCATGGTTGAGTTCTGATAGTTGTTGATTGTGGCTGAAAAGACGTTGGTTGTTAGAGGCTATCTCCTCTTGCTGCCTGGTAATCTCCACGTTTTTGAGTGCCAAGGTGTGATTGATCAATTTGTTCTTACGGTTGTAGTTCCAAATGACAAATAAAATAATGGACACCAATACCGTCATCACCAATAAACCAATGTTAAGAATGCGCTGTTTGGCAATCACTGCATCTTTGAAAGCCTGATCTATCTTTAGCAATTCATTCTCTTTCTCCTTTTTTTCAATTTCCAATTTAAACTGCAAGCGTTCTACCTGCCGGGCCACCTCAAGGTCTTTGATGGAATCGTTCAGCACTAAGTAATGGTTCATCAAGTCAGTCTCCAATTGTTTTTGGCCATTGTGCTTAGCTACTTCTGCCAGTTGAAAATAAGCATTCATCTGCCCGATGGCATCATTAATTTCTATTGACACACGCAGCGCATTATCAAAATATTTTTTCGCCACCACAAAATCATTTTTTGCAATAGCTATTTTGCCCATCACAAGATTGGCATTAGGCATCAACCTTTTGTTGCCCACTTTTACAATCACATCATAGCCACTGCTACCCAGTGCCTGCGCCCCGGCCAGGTTGCCTTCTCTTAAATAATTTTCGGCCAACCTGATTTTTATATCCGCCATGTTTATTTCATCGTGAATCAACCTGCCCAGGCTATCGGCCATCATAAAATATCTTGATGATTCCCCGATTTTGTTCTCAGCCTGATACAATCCGCCCAAATAGATAGCCGCTGACATGAGGTCGCGCTTATTCCCCAACTTCTCCCTGATACGATAGGCCTCCAAAAAATTTTCACCCGACTTATCAAAATCTTTTTGTGCTTGATACAAATTGCCAAGGCTCTGGTAGGTATAGGCAATGCCCGACAAATCGTTTATTGATTTAAAAATACCGAGGGCATCAATGAAGTGCTTATAGGCCTTCTCGAGTATTCCCTGTTCAAAAAATAGCCTTCCCAAATTGTTGTTTGCATGGGCAACCTGTGCCGAATCATTTTGTTCCGTTGCCAAAGCAAGGGCTTGATTATAATATTCATAGGCTTTAATCCGCTCGCCTTTGTAATTGTTGGCAATGCCTATATAATTTAAGGAGCGAGCCATATCTTCTTGCAGTTTCAATTCTACACCCAGGTTATAAGCCTGGTTGGCATACCAGATGGTGCTGTCAGGTGTGGAAAAACGGTACTCCCATCCAATGGCGTTGAGTGCTTTAAACCGGGCTTCCCCCTGGGCATCTTTTAATTCCTTGCGCAGTTGATTTATCAATTCAAGGTTTTGTGATTGAATGGTGGAGGTACATCCTATAAACAATAGAGTAGTCAATGCGGCCTTTTGCCAGTGAAAAGTAATGCTTTGAAAAACAGGTGTGAAGTAGATTCTCATCACTTAAAAATCATTTGAAGAGATATTTATCTGCAAAAGCATGTGTGATGAGTGGCTCCCGACAGGTTGAATATTTTTAGGGTGATTTGAAGGAACCATATTTAATTCAAAAAACTACATCAGCAAAAGTGCGGGTTAAATATAGCACAAAGACTTTTACCTAACCTGCTTTGAGTCTTCTTCAACATAATCCAAATCTTTATGGATGGTTTCCTCCGTAAAATAGAAAGCAACCAAGGTGATGGTGACCACTACAATTCCTGTCACGATGCCACTGTTGATCAACGTCCAGCCCCACCGTTGCTGAAACAAGGTGAGGAACAACATATTCATCAGGGGCAGCACCCCGCGCACCATGTTGGGAATAGTAGTGGCGGCCGTTGCCCGCAGGTTGGTGCCAAACTGCTCGGCACCCATGGTAACAAAAATGGCCCAGAAGCCCGTGCCAAATCCTAGCACAGCACAAACGGCATACATGGAAGTGTCGGAATTATTATAACCGCTAAAGAAATAGACCAGGGCTAAAATCGTGATTCCATAAAAAAGCAGCAGGGCCTTTTTCCGGCTGTTAAAATAATGGCTTACAACCCCAATCAAAATGTCTCCGATGGCAATAGCGGCATAGGCAAACATGATAGACCGCCCCGAGTTTAAAGTAGCACTGCCATACATTTCTTTTGCAAAGCGGTCGCTTTGGTTTACCAATATCCCGATCACATACCAGGTGGGCAAGCCGATTAAAATCGCTAACACATATTTTTTAAACCGGTTGGCATTTTGAAAGAACATAAAAAAATTTCCACGGCTCACTTCCGATCCTTTCAGTTGGTTGAACATGCCCGACTCCGCCACTTTCACACGCAACAAGAGGAGAAGTATGCCCAGCCCGCCACCAATTTTGTAGCACAGCCGCCAATCTTGAGTAAGCTGGAAAGTGAAATAAGCAGCCACCGCCCCAAACAGACCAATGCCTGCCACCAGCGAAGTGCCAATGCCTCTAACCTTTTTCGGCAGCAACTCGCTCACCAATGTTATGCCCGCGCCCAATTCACCGGCCAGCCCCAGGCCCGCCACAAACCGGCACGTGGCATATTGATCAACTGTTTGGATGAAGCCAGTAATAAAATTTGCCACGGAATATAAAATGATGGATCCAAATAAAACCGAGAGCCTTCCTTTCTTGTCGCCCAGCACCCCCCACAAAATGCCACCGATCAAGAGGCCACCCATTTGCCAATTGATAACCTTGGTGCTATCGGCCAGCATGGTTACATCCGTAGCGCCCACACCACGCATGCTGGGGGCTTTCACGATGGTGAACAAAAGCAGGTCGTAGATGTCAACAAAATATCCGAGCGCGGCCACAATTACCGGAATGCTGAAAAGTTGTTTGAGGGTGCGTGAATCCATGCCAAAAATTTCCGTTAAAAATAGGTGGGATTATTCAAAAGTCAATTTGTGATGGATGACAAATTCGTTCTTTGGTTTAACCACTGAGGACACAGAAGAGTTGACAGTTGACAATGTACAATTGACAATGGTAGTCGTATCCAAAGCATGTCAACTCCTTTTTGTCAATTGTCTAATCCTACTTTGTCATGTTTACACACACATTGAAATCGAGCGTTCCCTCTCCTCTGGAGAGGGGTTAGGGGTGAGGTCAGAGTCGGGCAAATGATCTCTCACATCAAGCACCTCCCAATTAAATTCTGCTTTGAAAACCTCACCCCGGCCCTCTCCAGAGGAGAGGGTGACGCTCGGTTGAATCTCTGTGCTTAATTTTAAGTTCATGCTTTGCTTTTATGTAATCCACAAAATAAGGGGGGGTGCCATTAGTTCGGGACTTATAATATCTCTTGGATGATCTCTTTTAACCTCATTGTATAGATCATGACAAAGTAGGATTAATGATTTCCCCCATCACTATACACTCCCCTGCCTCTTTTTGCCATTGGTAAAAAAAGAAATGGTTAATTAAAAATTAAGGCCTATCTCGCTTCCATAAACATAAACTTCTTCTACTATGAAATACATTCTTCTTTTTTCATTGATGCTCATCAGCGCGGGTGCCTGGTCACAAAAAAAAGGAACTGTTGCCCCGGTTAAAGCCGCTATCGGCTATGACGAAAAACTTTACAATGCCCTTGAGTGGCGGAGCATTGGCCCCTACCGTGGTGGCCGCTCGGCAGCCGTAACCGGTGTGCCGGGTAAACCCAACCTGTATTATTTTGGCAGCACCGGTGGTGGTGTGTGGCGCACAACCGATGCGGGCAACACATGGTCAAATATTTCTGACGGATTTTTTGGAAGCTCCATTGGAGCAGTGGCTGTGAGCGAGTGGGACAACAATGTGATTTATGTTGGGCAGGGAGAGGTGTCTGTTCGTGGCAACGTGTCGTATGGAAATGGAATGTATAAATCCACCGATGCCGGCAAAACCTGGACATTCATCGGGCTTAAAGATTCAAAACACATTCCGCGCATACGCATCCATCCAAAAAATCCTGACTTGGTGTATGCTGCTGTGTTGGGCGATCTTTTCAAAACCTCTGATGAGCGTGGCGTATATCGCTCGGAAGATGGCGGCAAAAACTGGAAACGAATTTTGTTTGCCAATGCCGATGCGGGTGCTGTTGACTTAGTGATGGACCCCAACAACGCGCGCATTCTTTATGCATCCACCTGGCGTATAAGAAGGACTCCCTATAGTTTGGAAAGCGGTGGCGAAGGGTCGGCTCTTTGGAAAAGCACAGATGGTGGCGACACATGGACGGACATTTCAAAAAATGAAGGGCTGCCAAAAGGGCTTTGGGGAATCTCGGGCGTTTCCGTATCTCCCGTAAACTCAAATCGCGTTTATACGATTATAGAAAACGACAACGGTGGGGTTTACAGTTCGGACGATGCTGGAAAAACCTGGCGCAAAATGAATGACGACAGAAGCCTGCGGCAGCG
Source organism: Cyclobacteriaceae bacterium (assembly GCA_043751075.1). Lineage (GTDB taxonomy): Bacteria > Bacteroidota > Bacteroidia > Cytophagales > Cyclobacteriaceae > ELB16-189. The sequence goes on from JAYVAI010000538.1 coordinate 4,800, forward strand.
CGCCTGGTATTACTCACGCATTTATGCCGACACAAAAGATGAAGACATCGTATATGTATTGAATGTGGCCTATCATAAATCAAAAGATGGAGGAAAAACTTTTTCCACCTACAACGCTCCTCATGGCGATCATCACGATCTATGGATTGCACCCGAAGACAACCAGCGCATGGCCATAGCTGATGATGGCGGTGCCCAAGTTTCGTTCGATGCCGGTGAAAACTGGACCACCTACATGAACCAACCCACGGCACAACATTATCGTGTTAGCACCGACAACCATTTTCCGTATCGCATATATGGTGCGCAGCAGGATAATAGTACACAGCGCATAGCACATAGAACCGATGGGTTTTCCATTGGCGAGCGCGATTGGGACGCCACTGCCGGAGGTGAGAGCGGACATCTTGCTGTTGACCCCACGGACAATGAAATAGTGTATGGTGGAAGTTATGATGGATTGCTTACGCGCAAAAATCACCGCACCGGTGAAGAGCGCGGCATCAACGCCTGGCCCGACAACCCCATGGGCCACGGGGCCGAAGGTGCCAAGTACCGCTTTCAGTGGAACTTCCCGATTTTCTTTTCTCCACACGATACAAAAAAATTGTATGCCGCTTCGCAAAACCTGCACGTGACCTACAACGGAGGTGAGACTTGGGAAATCATAAGCCCCGATCTTACACGCAACGACCCAACCAAAATGGCTTCTTCGGGCGGCCCCATCACCAAAGACAACACGAGCGTTGAATATTACTGTACCATTTTTGCCGTGGGCGAATCGCCTTACGAAAAAGATTTTATTTTGTCTGGATCAGATGATGGCCTGCTGCACATAACGCGCGATGGTGGAAAAAAATGGGATAATGTAACACCAGCCATCATGCCACAGTGGACGATGATCAACAGCGTGGAGTTCGATCCGTTTACCAAAGGCGGTGCCTACGTAGCCGCAACAAGTTATAAGTCGGGCGACTATCATCCGTACCTTTTCAAAACAAAAGACTATGGAAAAACCTGGACAAAAATTACAGATGGAATTGATCCCTCTCATTTTACGCGCGTGGTTCGTGCCGACCCAAAACGTGCTGGCTTGCTTTATGCGGGAACAGAATTTGGCATGTACATTTCGTTTGATGATGGTGCCAACTGGAAACCATTTCAGTTAAATCTTCCTGTGGTGCCCATCACCGACCTGACCATCAAAAACGATAACCTGATTGCGGCCACCCAAGGCAGAAGCTTTTGGTTGATTGATGATCTTACCCCGTTGCACCAACTCAACGAGACCATCGCGAAAGCAGATTTTCATTTGTATAAACCCATGGCAAGCTACCGCATGAACGGTGCACAGGCCGGGCGTAGGGGCCAACCAAAAAATGAAGGCATGAACCACCCCAACGGTGTGATGATACACTTCATGTTAAAAGACACCGTGAAAGCAATTGCATCGCTCGAAATTTTAGAGATGAATGGCACCTTGATAAAAAAGTTTGCTACCAAGCCCGACAAAAAAGCAAAAGACGAGGAACTGAAAATAAAACCCGGCATGAACCGCTTTGTGTGGAACATGCGCTACGCCAATGCCGAAGGGTTTGATGGTTTGATCATGTGGGCGGGTTCGCTCACAGGGCCAAAAGCTGCGCCTGGAAAATATAAAGCACGCCTTACGGTAAACAATGTGCCTTTGGAAACAGAATTTGAAATTGTGAAAGACCCGCGCACCAGCAGCACCCTTGAGGACATAAAAGCGCAGTTTGATTTTTCCATTGCCGTGCGCAACAAACTTTCGGAAACAAACTTAGCAGTAAAAAAAATCAGGACTGCCCGCGACCAGATCAACC
>JAYVAI010000539.1:0-2552 GCA_043751075.1 Cyclobacteriaceae bacterium
TTACTCATGATGTTTTGGTGTGGTAACTCAAACATCATAAAAAAGGCGGTGGTACATCGTACCTCCGCCTCATTTTATTTTTGTCGGATGACAGTAAAAAAAAACCCTAATTGTTTTTAACGCAACCGGATTTTTGTTTCTCAATATATGCGCTCCACTTATTTTTTCGCCTGTGTTGGCATCAACAATAATTCCACTGATGGTAACAAGGATTTTATTTGAATTGGTCTTGGCCTGGCTTGAGAATGTCATAACCAAGAGTAAGCAAAGTGTCCATAGGCATTTGCTATCTGTGTTTTGATTTTTGTAGAAAAATATCATTGCCAGCTACTGTAACGCACTTGTGATGTTCAATATTTCAACTTAGTTGATTGATGAGGATACGAAACTCGTCCGTGGCAGAAGCCTCATTTTCCTTACGGGAATTTGCGATCAGCGCAAGATGGCCATTGTGAAGGGCACCCATGGTGGGCACAAACCCCACTGATTTATTGAGGGATTTATTTTTTTCCAAAAAAGCCGTTAATGGTTCAATTTGAGAGAAAATATCCATCAACGGTTTTTTTTCGGGCGCAAATATAGGCCATATATTCAAAGGTAAGTTGAAGAAGGGGCAATAATTGAGTACTTTTGTGACCGGAATTTTCCGGTGCTTACCCAAATTCATGATTATGTCCAAAATTCGCATTCTCTATGTAGCCAGTGAGATCAACCCGTTTTTGCAAACAACTGAGGTTTCGGATTTCGTGAGGAAGCTGCCCCAGGCCATGCAGGAAAAGGGAATGGAAATACGCATTCTGGTGCCACGGTTTGGCTTGATCAACGAACGAAAAAACCGTTTGCATGAAGTGGTCCGCCTCTCGGGAATAAACATATCGGTGGGCGATGAAGAAAAACCGTTGATCATCAAAGTGGCGTCCATCCCCAATGCAAAACTCCAGGTTTACTTTATTGACAACGAAGACTACTTCCACCGCAAGTCGGTATTCCACGACAAGGAAAACAAATTTTATGAAGACAATGACGAGCGTGCCATCTTCTTTTGCAAAGGCGTGATTGAAACCGTGCGCAAATTAGGCTGGGCCCCCGACATAGTCCATTGCAACGACTGGATAACCAGCTTCATTCCGTTGTACCTTAAAACAACTTATAAAAACGATCCTTTATTTAAGAACACCAAAACGGTTTTCACCATTTACAACAACAGTTTTACCCACAAATTTAAGGGCGACCTGATGGGCAAAGTGCGCATGATGGACATTGAAGACAATATGCTTGGCCATTTGAAAAGTGCCGACTACGAGGGGTTTATTAAATTAGGCGCCCAATTCTCGGATGTTGTTTTAATGGCCGGGGACAATAAAAAATTGGACAAAAAGTTAGAAGGATTAGTTAAGAAGCTAAAAGAGAAGAAAATTGAAACCATCGAAAAAGACGACAACTATACCGAATCGTTTTACAACCTCTATACCGAACTGGTGGGCTAAAGCTGCCTTCCTGCTTCCCATTTTATTTTTTGTTTTTGCCTGCGAAGAAGAGTTTAGCCTTCTTGGTTTCAAGACCAAGAAGGCCAAGGTCAACTATGCGGAAATTCCCATTGAGAGCAGTGTGCTGTGGATGGATTCTTTATCCACCGCCAATTATTCTGATCAATCAGCGCGGGTGCTGGTGGGCAGCTACAACGATCCGGTTTTTGGCCTCACGCAGGCTCAAGCTATCATGCAATACAGGATTGATGATTTGAATACTAAAATTCCTTCATCTGCAATATTTGATTCGGTGATCCTTAAAATGCGCGTGGATTTTTATTGTTATGGAACAGGTGGTTCATCATCTCAAACTTTGGGCGTTTATGAGTTGGCGGATACGCTGTCATCGAGGCGCGATTATTTTTTCAACACAATCACACCTATATCACCTACTCCGTTGGGCTCTACAAGCCACATGGTAAACCGGGTTTTCTACACACAAGAGTTTAACGATACCGACAAAGATTCAACCATTACTGTTGATGTTAAGCTATCCAATGATTTTGGCAAGCGGTTATTTAGTGCCATTGATCCGGAGGACATTAACTTCACCGATTATGATAAATTCAAAGTTGCTTTTAAGGGCTTGGCGATAGTGCCTACGCAATCAGATAAAATAATTGGCTTGAAACCATTTGACATAATACGCGAAGGAATTGTACCAACAAGTTTCTTGACGTTATATTATCATGATGGAGCAGACAAAAAAACTGTTTCCTTCACTTTTCTTAGGGTCACGTATTCACGGATATTTTCAGACAGGTCGGCCAGTGAGTTATCTGGTCTAACTAAATTTCACACGGATTTTGACCCTGGGCTTAAGTGCTATATTCAGTCGGGCACATCCGTTATTACAAAACTTGACTTCTCAAAGTTCTACGAATACACCGACACGATCCCAACCATGATAATCAACTCAGCCGAATTGGAAATATCAAACGTTGAAACCTCGGATGAATTTACAATCCCTAAAAATTTGGCAATCTCCATGCTGAAACCCAACAACCGTTACGGCTCCCATTC
>JAYVAI010000540.1:0-2551 GCA_043751075.1 Cyclobacteriaceae bacterium
CCTCGATCCGCCTGCCTTTGCCAAGCACAAAGACGCGCGCCACCAGGCCGTGAAGGGATATCAGAGGCTAAATGCCGAAGCCATGAAAATGATAAAACCGGGCGGAATCATTTTTACGTTCTCCTGTTCGCAGGTGGTGGACAAGCAATTGTTTTATGATACGATTGTTTCATCGGGCATACAATCGGGCAGGCACATAAAAGTGCTGCACCATCTGTCGCAACCTGCCGATCACCCGGTTTCACTGTATCATCCGGAAGGGGAATATCTGAAAGGGCTTGTGCTTTACGTGGAGTGATTAGTCTGACCACTCGAAGTGGTCTTGACGACTCGATTAGTCTGACCGCTCGGAAATAAAGAACCAACATTTAACAAGGACAATCCCAATTTCTTTGAAGTAACAATTTATCGAAGGGTAATATGAAATGAGATAAGAGAGCTATAGTGGACAGAGCAAAGACGGATTTTAGAAATCTCACCGACAAAAATTAATAATGGCTGTGTGGCCTTCTCCTCACTTCATTCGTAGCCTTATTTTTTGTCCTTAGTCAATTGAGAAATTTTGTCCCTTGTTTGAAAGTCAAGCTAAGACAATGTGAGCGCTTCAATGAATCCAGCTCTCTTTAAATATTGGGCAAACCGACTGTCGGTGTGAATGTTTTTAAAAAGCGGATCAGCTTTCAACCAAAACAAATCAACATCATTGGTCTCGACCGCTTTCTCCAGCCAATGGAAAGATTCTTCTATATTATTGAGTATCGCATAATACTGGGAGAGATAAATGTTAATACCCTTTTCATTGCGCAAACTACGCTCGATAAGTTCTTGCAATAATTTCTTTGCTTTGCCCATCTCACCCAAATGGTGATACCCAATAGAAAGATAGGCCAAAGTGGAAGGTGGCCTGGTGGTTGTTAAAAGCATTCCTGAATTGATTGTCTCAACTACTTCAGAATATTTTTTCTGGACGAGATATACTTTAGCCAAGTGGTCATACTGCCGTATGGACATAGGGTGCATTTTTACCGATTCGGTAAAGTTCCTAAGCGCATCATCCATCCGTCCCGATAAATAATAGGTCACCCCAGTGCAGTTAAAAGCAAGAACGCTTACTGGGTCTATTGTCCTTCCCTTTTTTATTAAATCCAAGGCCTCGGCATGCCGCCCAACCATGTTGAGCAAGTAGCTGTACAAAAACAATAAATCGGAATCGTTGGGGCATGCTTCCAAACCTTTTACGTACCAGTTTTCAGATGCACGATAGTCTCTTTTTATAATTTGTTCGGTAAACCCTAAAGTAAAATAGTCTGTTGCCGAAAGTTCACCTTTCATTACTTCCTTCAAGTACAACTCCACGAGTGGAAGCCCCTCGGCAGGCGATAGGTCGCCCATCCATGTTACCAAATGAATATAAGCCTTGGCCAAGCCAGAATAGGCCAAAGTAAATTTTGGATCTTCCTGAAGGGCAAGCTTGAAATAGTGTTCAGCCAACTTGAAACCCTCAAGCGTGTAAGCATTAAGATTATGCCTACCCTTCAAATAAAGATCATAGGCCTCATGGTTTTGGGTTGGAACCTGCTCTAACTTTTGTTTCTCAGAAGGGTTGATGACAATCTTTAATTGTTCGGCAACTTCATTGGCCACGAAATTCTGTATCTCAAAAATATCTTTCAATTCGCGGTCAAACGTTTTTGCCCACAAGTGCCTGTCTTCTTTTGCTTCAATGAGCTGTGCATTTATCCTCACCTTTTCACCATACGATTGGGCGCTGCCTTCCAGCACATAAGCCACATTTAATTCAGTAGCAATTTCACTGATTGATTTCAGCGTGTTTTTGTAACGCAGCACGGAAGTACGCGAAATAACTTTTAGGTTTTCAATGCCTGCCAGCTGAGTCAAAATATTTTCTGTAATGCCATCGGCAAAGTATTCTTGTGCGGGGTCTTTGCTCATGTTGAGAAAAGGGAGAACAGCGATTGACCTGTCCGAAACAATAGGTTTTGAGGTTTGAGAATTGAACTGTCTTTCTGCCACAGGCTCCATGGAACTTTGGTTCATCCGCAAAATCAATTCCTTGATGGCATTGGCCACTTTGTTTATTTGGTCGCGGTAAAGTGTGTGGTTGATATTGGACTTCGCTTCATCTTCATTGTAGCGCAAAGGCCTGTTGACGCCAGGCGATTTATAAACAAAATCAACGGGGCGAAGTGTGCCACCAAGTTCACCCTCCACCAGAATGACGTCTTCAGGCTCCAGTTCATGAATGCGCACGCATAAAATGCGGCTGGAAACATTCCCATTTCTCAGTTTTAGGTCGCGGCCGAATCGGTCCACGGAAGCCATGCGGATAAAGGGTTGGAATTCATTTTTCCAGGCAAAGCAATTGGGGTCACAATAAGTCTGTGATAAAATGGGAACGAAAATCAGGCTTTTGATTTTCAGGAAAATGGTTTGATCAACCTGATGGGTTTCCAATATGCCATCTAATGGATTCTCATCAAAGTAAATCGAAATCTGTTCTTTAAAAGTTGCCTCCAACTCTCTCTTGAGA
>JAYVAI010000541.1:0-2547 GCA_043751075.1 Cyclobacteriaceae bacterium
TACTTTGTCATGTTACTTCCAATTAGTGAAAATGCCATCGCGGGCGAGGGTGCTCGAACTTTATCACTATTGAAAATATTCTACTCGACCCGCGATCCCGATAAAAAAGATTGGCGCAAACCTTAACGTGATTCCGGGTCTCGTTTGCTTGTGAACCAATTTTAAAAAAATTCTCCCCTCGCCCGGAATGACACTTTAATGAAAATGTCATTGCTCTTTTGACTATCCGTTTTGAACTTGTCATAAATCTAATCTAGAACTTGACAAAGTAGGATTAGTCATCATTCGATATTCAAATTTGAATTAAGAATAATGGATGACGAATGATGATTTTTGAAGTAGGTCACACCCCTTCCAGCGTCTCGCTCAAAATATAATCCACAACTTTTTCCAAGCTGCCGGTTTGTTCGAACACAGCCAATTGCCTGTCGGCACCGGTGCCTTTTTCTAAAATGGTGTGGATATAGTTGATGGCACTGCGGCTTCCAAGGTCGTCCACTTCATCGTCAATGAAGTCCAACAATTCCAGTATCAGCACACGGGTGTCCAACTCCATCTGCTTGCCAAAATCAATCAAGCGGCCATCCAGCCCATAGCGCGATGCCCGCCATTTGTTTTCGTTTATGAGCGCCCGGTTGTACATGATGAAGCTCATGTTCTGAAGCCGAAGTTTATAGAGCTTCACCACCAATGCCTGAAACACGGCCGTGATGGCGATGGTTTCCTGTATGCGCATGGGCACATCGCAAATCCTGAATTCGATGGTGTCAAAAAATGGGTGCACGCGCACATCCCACCATATTTTTTTTGCGTTGTCTATGCAGTTTGTCTTTATCAGCAGGTTCACATAGTTTTTAAAATCATCCCAGCTATTAAAATGATCAGGTATGCCTGTGCGCGGAAATTTGTCGAACACTTTGGTGCGAAACGATTTGAATCCCGTGTTGCGCCCTTCCCAAAAAGGGGAGTTGCAGGAAAGCGCATACACGTGCGGCAAAAAATATCGCACCGTGTTCATAATGTGGATGGCCATGTTTTTGTCGGCAATGCCAACATGCACATGCAAACCAAAAATCAAATTGGAGCGTGCGGCCTCCTGCATCTCCTGCACAATTTCATCATAGCGCGGATTGGGCGTGATCAACTGTGTGCTCCAATGCGAAAATGGATGAGTGCCGGCTGCGCCAATGCGAAGATTTAAAGAGCCTGCCACTTCGGACACAAGTTTTCTTAACCCGCGTATTTCCTCGTAAGCCTGTGTCACATCTTTGCAAATGCCCGTGCCAACCTCTACTACGGCCTGGTGCATTTCTGCTTTCACGCTGTCTTTAATAATATGCGAAGCCAGCTCCACTATTTTTTGATCGTGCGAAGTAAGCTCGCGCGTATGGGGGTCCACCACCATGTATTCTTCTTCAACTCCCAGTGTAAATTTTTCCATAGACGATTTATCCTTTTGCCGGTGCTGAAGGTTTTTTTACCGATTTGGGTTTCGCTTCTTTCTCACTGATTTCTTTATCCGGTGCGTTGCTGCTTTTTGTGTTGGCGGCAACTGCGTTTGTTACAAACGTTCCCCACGTGAGGTTGTCTCTTCCGGGCTTTTGCTCCCGTGCCCGCTGCACGGCAATTTTTGCGGATGTCTCTACTACCCAATCAAAGTTTTCCTGCCCTACCGAATTGACATCGGCATCGGGAGCAGGATTGCAAAAATCAATGGCATAGGGCACACCATCGCGCACGGCCATTTCAACCGTGTTGAAATCATAGCCCAAGGCGTTGCAAAGATCCAGCACATAGCCATGCACTTTTTTCAACAGCTTGTCCGAGGCGGGGCCTTTGCCGCTCTGGTAGCGCAGGTGGTGCGGATTGCGCGGCTCATATTGCATGATGCGCACATGCTTTCTGCCAAGGCAATAGCAACGGAAGTAATCGTCAAAAATAATTTCCTCCTGAAGCATCATCACCAACTGGCCTGTTTCGCTATACGCTTTAAAGAAATCATCCTGATCGTGGAGTTTATACACGCTCTTCCACCCGCCACCGGCATGGGGCTTCATGTAAGCAGGCCAGCCGATGTGTTCAAATATTTTTTCCCAGCTAAGGGGAAATTTTAAATTGCTGAACGAAGCTTCACCCGTGTCGGTAGGGCGCTCGTGCGAAGGAAGCAGCACTGTTTTGGGCACGGGCACACCCAACTTTACTGCGAGGGCATTGTTAAAAAATTTTTCATCGGCACTCCACCAAAACGGGTTGTTGATCACCGCTGTTCCACTGATGGCCGCGTTCTTCAAGTAGGCGCGATAGAACGGTACATCTTGCGAAATGCGGTCAATGATCACGGCATAGCCCGAAGGTTCGCCTTGCTGCACCATGTCCGCCAACACGGGTTCGGCCATAATATCTTTCAATCCCATCTTGTTTATGTGTTCTACAAAAGCTTCGGGGAAGGAGCGCTCCATGCCGTGCAGTATTCCTATCTTTTTCATAGCTGTGGGGTTTTGTTTTTTATATCAATAATTATTTTCTGGAATTTTAAAGGCTCTGTCA
>JAYVAI010000542.1:0-2533 GCA_043751075.1 Cyclobacteriaceae bacterium
AACTGATTGGCAGATAAAAAAATTAGAAACCCAGCCCATGAAAATCACACTGCTGGCCCCAACGCTTACAGGAAGGGAAGATATAACCTGGACCCCCGATGGAAAAATTGTCTCCAGCGATGGCACAAAAATTTATTTCCTTGATCCCTCAAAAGGAAAAAATTGGATTGAAGTTTCTGTTCAATCGGGCAACGAACTGTTAAAAGGAGTTACGCGCCTATCGGTAAATTCAAAAGGTGATAAATTGGCCGTTGTTGTTTCTGAATGAGTGTTTTAAGTCTGGCGCTTCCTTACTTCTCGCAGAAAGCCCCTTTTGCTATCCAAAGTTTTTTAATCTCGGCAACAAAAACACCTGCTATCAAGGCAGGGTCATTATCAATTGCTTCCTTTGAAAGCTCACCGGCAATCACTAAAATACCTCCCTCATTTTCGCCAAAGTGTGCTTCGCTTATCACCTTGCCCGAATTTCGAAGAGACTCAAGGTAGTCATAATGTTTTCTGAGCTTTTCGGTAGAATGATTGATGTTATACTTTGTAACGTTGGGCACAAAGCGGATAAACTGATACGATACCATTTGATAAGGCTCACTTACAAGGCAGGCCGAACCTACACTTGGATAGTATGGCAACACTTCCACATTCCATCTTTTTGCTTGCACACCCGGATCAGTATTTAACCATTCGCGAACTTGTTCAATGGAATTGGACTTAAAAATAAAAATACCGCCCCCACCATCAAACGGACCTGCCGAAACCAACTTTCCTTCTTTGGCAAGCCGATTGATATTGGCCATGTGCCCATCCATGATTTTTTTTAATTCCTCTTCGGGAAGTGCGGCCTTATCGCTGCGGTTGTTCAGAAAAACAAAAATGTGATCTGGCTGTTGCGCCATCACTACCATATTGGCAAGTAAAACCATCAGCCCAATGCTAACAAAAAATTTCATGGCACAAATTTAGTGATTATGCAGGCATTAGTCGGCTGACCCGCTCGGAGCGGCCTTGACGACTCAGGTTTTGCGGTTACCAAAATTGTTAAGGGCAACATAAAGAACTATAATTATAAAGTCTATGGTTGAGGCTGAGTATTACAAAGGGATCAAATTTGTGCGCATCTCAAATTTGCCCAAAGAACAAAGCGAAAAAATACGGATCGCTATTCCAAAAGAAAAAATAATAAAAATCCTAAGAGATGAAATTATTTTAAGGGATTGCATCCAATATCAGCACTATCAGGAGTGGGTTAAGATTACTTATCCGTTCAGCACCATTAAATCAACCACCCAACCTGAAACTATTACTGCCCCATTTGCTCTGGCCCTTAAGCAGGGATAATGCGCTAGCCCCATATTCCTTCGGGCACTATCTCCACCACATTTCCTAAAGGGTCATTGAAGTAAAAAGACTCTTGTCCGTTTTTCCAAACCACCGTGTCGGTAATCATAACTCCATGCTGGATGATTTCCTTTTTATGCTGCTCGTATTCGGTGGGGCTCACTTCAAAAGCAAAATGAAACTTGCCTTTAGAAAAATGTGCAGGCGGACTTTTCTTTTTTCGCGATTCGGCTGGATTGAAACAAAGTAATATGCTGGTGCCTGCGCGAAAAAAAATATGCTTCCCCTCAACTTCTACAATAATTGGCAAGCCGAGCATATCATGGTAGAATTTTTTGGCCGAGCTTAGGTCGGAGGAGTAAATGCACGTTTCTTTTATCTGCCGGATGTTCATGACTGTATCAATTATTTGAATGTTGTTAATGGCTATTTCATTTTTGCACCCTTTATACTTTTCCAATTGCTCTGCTTATGAGGAAAATTACGATCTATGAACTTGAAAATCTGCTATTTAGACAACCCGTTTTTTAAACGGTTATTTTTTGACTTGATATAGTTGTCCACAAAGAACTGATTAACCAATATGGGTATATAAATTTGACAATCAATGATTTACGTGTTCACAATCCCTTAATGTTGACAACTCTTGAAATTTGTGGAATTCTTTTCAAGGCTCTTTTTTGGGTATTTATAAGTGCTTGAATCCTACCCATTTACTTAACTTCTTTCATAAACCTAACATGATTACTTTTGCACCGTTTACAAGTTACTTCCAAGCTATTATGAGGTTTTCAATAACGGCCATCCTATTTCTGCTTTGCATATCGGCCAATGCCCAACAAGCTGACCAGATCAAGCTCAAAGATTTACAAGCCATTATCAATACCCCCTCCGATAAAGTACAAGTAATAAACTTTTGGGCAACCTGGTGCGCACCCTGTGTAAAAGAGGTTCCCTTTTTTGAAAAATTAAATCAAGAGAACAAAAGAGTTGATGTAACGCTTGTAAGTATGGACTACGACCTGGATACTAACCCAGAAAAGGTATATCGGTTCATTGCCAGAAAGAAGCTCCAATCGAAAGTAGTTATACTCACAGAAAAAAACCCGAACGACTGGATTGATAAAATTGACAAAACCTGGAGCGGTGCTCTGCCCGCCACGCTTGTTTTAAATACCAAAACAGGCAAAAGAAAATT
>JAYVAI010000543.1:0-2532 GCA_043751075.1 Cyclobacteriaceae bacterium
AATTGGCCACCACGTGGGCGAGTGGCACGTTACCCACGACCGATTGGTAAATTATATGAAAGCCCTCGACCAGGCATCGGACCGCATCACCTTAGAACAAACCGGATTGACTTACGAAGCCCGCCCTCTTTTATTATTGACCATCACCTCCCAAAAAAACCATCAAAACATTGAAGCCATACGCACGCAGCACTTACAACTAAGCGATGCATCTAAATCAGGATCGCTGGATGTGAAAAATATGCCCGCCATTTTTTATCTCGGTTGCAGCATACATGGCAACGAAGCCAGTGGCGCCAATGCAGGGTTGCTGATGGCCTATCACTTAGCCGCAGCCAAAGGACCAGAAATAGAAAAATATTTAGAGAACACCGTCATCCTGTTTGACCCCAGTTTTAACCCCGATGGACTTCAGCGTTTTTCAGGTTGGGTAAATTCGCGCAAGGGCATGTTGATTTCTTCCGATGCCAACGACACCGAACATAACGAAGCCTGGCCCGGTGGCCGCTTCAACCATTATTGGTTCGACCTCAACCGCGATTGGTTGGTGGCACAACATCCTGAGTCAAGAGCGCGCGCCAAAAAATTTCAAGAGTGGAGACCCAATGTGCTCACCGATCACCACGAGCAAGGCACCAATGCTACGTTCTTCTTCATGCCCGGTGTGCCCTCGCGCGTGCATCCACTTACACCCGACAAAAATCAGGAACTCACCCGCAAGATGGGAGAGTATCACGCGAAGGCATTAGACCAAATCGGCTCTTTATATTTCACACAAGAAGGGTACGATGATTTTTATTATGGCAAGGGTTCTACCTTTCCCGATGTGCAAGGTGCCATTGGAATATTGTTTGAACAGGCCAGCTCGCGTGGCCACGCACAGGAAAGTGTAAATGGTGTGTTGAAATTTGAGTTCACCATACGCAACCAATTTGTGACCATGCTCAGTTCCTTGAAGGCCATCAACGAAATGCGCGAAGAACTGCTCAACTACCAGCGCGACTTTTACAAAAATGCTATGGCCGATGCAACCAAAGATGTGGTGAAGGCATTCCTCATCGGCTCCAAAGACAAAGCCCGCGTAAATATGTTTGCCGAAATGGCCCTGCGCCAAAAAGTGGACGTGTATAAACTTCCATCTTCTCAAACCATAAACGGAAAAACATTTGATGCCGCCTCCAGTTATCTCATTCCGCTCAATCAAGCACAATACAAACTCATTCATGGCATGTTTGATAAGCAACTGAAATTTAAAGACAGCATCTTTTATGATATTTCAAGCTGGACGTTGCCGCTTGCGTTTGGGTTGGATTATGAAGAAGTAAAAACCACACCAGCGTTGGGCGAGAAAATTACTGAAAGCAAATTGCCGCAAGGCCAGATGATCGGGCAGGGAAGCTATGCGTATGTAATAGAACCTTACGGCTACTATGTTCCGCGCGCCATGTACCGTCTGTTGCACAAGGGCATACGCATTAAAGTATCGAATGAAATTTTTTATGGCGATGGGGAAAAATTTGAACCAGGAACTATTCTTATATCGGCCGACAATCAGGATAAAACTCCCGATCAGATCAAAGCCATGGTAAAAGAAATAACTGAGAAAGATGGCGTGGATGTGTATGCCCTTTCCACGGGGCTTGACTACAAAGGGGTGAGCTTGGGCAGCAGTTCGTTTTATGTGTTGCGCAAACCCGAGATTGCTATTTTGATTGATGGCGGAATATCGCCTACCGATGCCGGTGAACTCTGGCATTTGCTTGACACGCGGTTTCAAATTCCGGTAACGATGATGCCCATCAGTGTTTTTAACACAGCCTCTATTCAAAAGTACAACACGATATTAGTGCCGGAAGGAACCCACTCGGCCATAACCGATGCCGCCAAAGAAAAATTAAAAAACTGGGTGCAGGCCGGTGGCGTGTTGATTGGATTTGAGAAAGCATTAAACTTTTTTACCACAGCCGGTCTTGGAAAATTTGATTTGAAAAAAGAAGAGGAAGTGCCTGCCGCACAGGCTGGCAAAAAAGATCCGTTAAAACCAAAACCTTACGGTGATCTGGAAGAAAACCTGCGCGCACAGGAAACCAGCGGAGCCATCTTTGAAGCGGAGGCAGACCTCACTCATCCATTTATGTATGGATATACTTCCAATAAAGTGGCGATGTTCAAAGCCAATAATCTGTTCATACAAAAAGCGAACGGTGCGTACTCCAATCCGTTGGTGTATGGCAGCAACCCACTGCTCAGTGGCTACATCACCAAACCCAATTTAGATAAATTAAAAAATTCTTCGGTGTTGGGCACATCTGCTTTGGGCCGGGGCCGCGTGATTGGCTTCACCGAAAACATGGCCTTCCGGGCCTTTTGGTTTGGCACCAACAAAATGCTGATGAATGCAATCTTTTATGGGCCGATGATAAGCGCGGAGGCGAGCCGATAGTTAGAAGTAGACAAAATTAGAAGTAGGCAGTAGGCAGTAATCAGTAGGCGGTACTGCCTACCCCCTACTCTTGTATGCGGTACCGAGTT
>JAYVAI010000544.1:0-2530 GCA_043751075.1 Cyclobacteriaceae bacterium
GGCAATGAAAAATCATTGTCCTTCTTTTTTAGGGAAACAGAAAAAAGTGTCCATTTTTTTTATTTCAACTTGTTGCGTTAGAAACTTGAGACCACCATTATTTAAAATAAACTTTACAAAAAGTTTTTAAAACCAAGAACATTGTGGCTGTGTGCGTGTTACTAAATTTTAATTTTGAGCAATTGAAACGGCCAGGCTACTTTCAATGTTCGACTAATCTTTTGGCCATCCTTGGAAATATTAAACCATGAAACGGTAGAACAGAATACCAATATATCCTTCCCCACAAACCCAACGGGCGGTACGTAGCTGTTTGCACCAACATTTTTATGTTGCCGTTTTCCTTTATCCTAAATTCGAGCCAAGCCTCACCGGGCAATTTCATTTCTGCATAAAGCAATAACCTCCCATTCACTTTGTCGGCAAGGAGCACCCGCCAAAAATCAAGTGCGTCTCCAGCTTTCAAATCGGTGTCACTTCTTCTTCCTCTCCGCAGGCCCACTCCCCCAAACATTTTATCCAGAAAGCCTCGTACACTCCACATCCAATTTCCAAAATACCACCCGCGGCTTCCTCCTATCATCCAAATGTTGTTGATAACTTCTTCGCGATTGCGTTTAAATTCTACCTGCCGGATATCGGTGAATACTGCATGCTGTGGAACCTGAACATTGTTCAGGAAATTTTTTTGGAGAGTGCCCAGCGAGATCGAATCTTTCCAACTGGAGATCACATTTTTCTGGCTGGTCATATCAAAGGCCAATTGTACGGCCTCGTTGTAGCTTAGAAGTTTTGTAGGTACAATTTTATGAATGCGATTGTCCTTACAGACAACTTCATTTTTCATGCTGCTCACCAAACTGCTCGCCAACGAATAGGGAGTAGAAGTAACAAATACCAACCACAGCGAGGATAGCTTTGGGGTAAGCACAGGCACACTGATGATCCAGCGCGTTAAGTTTCTCACACGGGCAAACCCATAGAGCATTTGCTTGTAATTGAGAATTTCTGTGCCACCAATATCAAACGCCTGATTAAAGGTTTCGGGTTTTAATAAAACGCCCTGCAGGTATTCGATCACGTTTCGAACGCTAATAGGCTGGCATCGGGTCTTTAGCCATCTGGGTGCGATCATTACTGGAAGTTTTTCTACCAAGTCGCGGATAATTTCAAATGAAGCACTGCCCGAACCAATAATTATAGCGGCACGCAACACAGTAAGCGGTGGCTTAGCTTTTTTTAAAATATCTTCTACATTTTTTCTCGATAGTAAATGATCGGAAAGCATGTCATCGTTCAATATTCCGCTCAGGTAAATGATTTGTTTTGCTGTTGTGGAATTGATAAGACTTACAAAATTTTGTGCAGAGTCGGCCTCCATCCGGGTAAAATCCAAGCGGGAAGTGCTCATGGAATGCACTAGGTAATAGGCGGCATCAATGTCAGTGGGGACAGCCGAAAACGTGCTTGCCTCGTTGAGATCAACTTCAATGACTGAAATATTTTTCAGGAAGTCAGCAGAAAAATCTTCCCAATCGAACCTACGCTGGTCGCGCACTAAGCATACTACCTGATGGCCGGCCTCTACCAGCACGGGCAAAAGCCGTCTGCCTATATATCCTGTTGAACCGGTAAGGAGTATTTTCATTTTGGGCTTTTAAAATGAAGGGCAAAATTTTGTAAATGATACTGTCCAGTAAAACATCGGTAACCCCAGTATGTTCACATCTTAAGCGAATGATCGCAAAATATTTTGTTTGAATTGTCAACTGTCAATTCTTGTAATCATCTCACAACCTCAATATGGTCAACTTAAATTCCGCTTCGCCTGTTGCAAATGCCTTTCGTCATGAGCAATAACAAACTGAAACACATCGCCTAATTTTAATTTTATCCAGCGCATAATAGAAATAGGAATGCGTATCCGGTTCAGGTCTGTGTGCCGGGCTTGTTTCAAATACAATAGCAATTGTTCTTGTTGTTGAATGAATGCGGCCACCACCTGGGGTGCGTCCAGTTCAACAGGAGGGATGTGATTTTTAAACGCTTTGTATTTTTTCATCTGAGCACCGGGCCGCATGATGCGCGTAAAGTAACTTCCCAACCACGTACTTTTAAAATCAGGGTTGGCCGGATAATTTTTTGCCAATCCCAATTTTATTTCGCGCAAGTAATAATCCCCATAGCTGTTTAGGTGCCACAGGCATTGCGCTATGCTCCAGCCGCCATTCGCTGTGGGCCTTAGCAACTTTTCGGCAGGCAGGTTTTGAAAAATTTTCACGGCATCGTTAAGATGACTTTCCACCTCGCCTTCAAGCGTGGTCAGCAATTGCGTTACTGATGGAGTTGGCATGATGTAATGGGGTTTGATTTTTTATGAGATTCTAAAAGTAACAAAGCTATTCCACAACTCTAACTCTAACTCTAACTCTAACTAGTGTCATGTCACGTATGAATTGACGGATATAGTTTTTTAAGTTTAATCCGGGCATCCTTTGAAGTGAATCTCCATTCAATTTTACAATCCTTA